>JAYVMJ010000488.1:0-4975 GCA_043759025.1 Verrucomicrobiota bacterium
TGACTATACATTTATCGCGCAGCCTTCTTGCGCGGCTTGCGCCGGGTGCAACCGGGCTGGATGGCCTCGAGCCGGCGACGACAGCGTTCGATCTTGGCATGGATGTCCTCCGCCTTGGCAGTCCACACAAACGGCGTGGGCTCTTGGTTCCATTGCTCGATGAAGCGGGTGATCGAGTCGATCAGATCGGGCACGTTGGAGAAGCTGCCGCGGCGCACGGCCTTGCCGGTGAGTTCGGCAAACCAGCGCTCCACCCGATTGAGCCAGCTCGAACTGGTGGGGATGAAGTGCAGTTTAAAGCACGGACGCCGGGCGAGCCAGCGCTGCATCCGCTCGTGTTTGTGGGTGCCGTAATGGTCGACGATAAGGTGCAATTCGCCCGCCTCGGCATATTCCGTGTCGATTTGCCGCAGGAACTTCAGGAACTCGATGTGCCCGGTGGCGCGGAGCTGATCTTGCCGGCGGCCACGTTCAATGCGGCAAACAGCGTGGTCGTGCCATGCCGCACGTAGTCGTGCGTCCAGGTGCCGCAGCGACCGCGCTTGAGCGGCAGGCCTGATTGCGTGCGATCCAGCGCCTGAATCTGGCTTTTCTCGTCCACGCAGAGCACCACCGCGTTTTGCGTGTACCTCGCGGGCACCCACATCGTGCTCCCCCCCTCCTCAACTAGTCCGTCCCCACTCTTCCCCGCCCCGATTTGGTTTTGGCTCGGTGTTTTTTTGACTGAATCATCCGCAGTTTCTGGCCGCGCGATTTTCCGCGTTTTTGCCGGCGAACCAGTTCCCGCGTCGCCTGCGCCCGATTCGCGGCTTCCTGGCGGCGCCATTCCAGCTTTCCCGCCAGTTCGTTCCAGGCAAGCAGCCGATTGAGCGTCTGGCTGCGTTCCCGCTGGCACCGCACTTCCACGCCGGTGGGCTTGTGCTGGAGGCAAACGGTCGACGAGGTCTTGTTGATTTTCTGCCCGCCCGCTCCAGACCCGCGCACAAACCGTTCCTCGATCTCCTCCGGCCGCACGCGGAGGGAAATGAACCGCGCGCGCAACGGCGGCTCTACGATGTCGGGAAAATCGGCCATCATTTGTTTTAGGCATAAAGAAACGCAAAATACACGCAAAAGCCCGGGAGTTTCGAGCGAGCCACGGCGATTTTTATCCTTTTGATGACATTTCGTAGCCTTAAGCTGAAACTCTCCGTCACTTCTACAGTCTGAATGCTCCCAGCTCGGCTCTTGTCACTGGCCCCTCATTACTTATCACTTTCCCTTTCCCTATGATTACCGGCCCCACTTGGTCTCAAAAACTTCGCACTGAAATCGCCAAGGCTGTGATCGGCCAGGATGTCGTCATTGAACGTCTGCTGGTCGCCCTCCTCGCCAATGGCCACGTGCTCCTCGAGGGCATGCCCGGTCTCGCCAAAACACTCCTCGTCAAATCGCTGGGCTCGGCGCTCGGGGTGCAATTCGAGCGCATCCAATTCACGCCCGATCTTCTCCCAAGCGACGTCGTCGGCACGATGATTTTCTCCCAGAAGGAAGGCGGTTTTGCCACGCACAAGGGCCCGATCTTCGCCAATCTCGTCCTTGCCGACGAAATCAACCGCGCTCCGGCCAAGGTCCAATCCGCGCTGTTGGAAGCCATGCAAGAGCGCCAGGTTACCATCGGCGGCAACTCGCACACGCTGCCACGTCCGTTCTTTGTGATGGCAACGCAAAATCCGGTCGAACAGGAAGGCACGTATCCTCTGCCCGAAGCGCAAACCGACCGTTTTCTTTTCAAGCTGCTCGTGGATTATCCGTCGGCCAGCGAGGAAGCGCTGATGATGGAAATGTGGGGCCAAGTCACGAAACAGCCCGAAGTAGCCGCCGTTTCCAGCGGAGAAGAATTGCTCGAACTCCGCAATTACGTCGACGCCATCCACGTTTCTCCCGGCGTCCAGGCCTACATTCTCGCGCTCGTGCGTGGATCCCGCGAACTCGCCGCTCAAGCCGAGGGCACCACAGGGGGCCCGAAACGCCTGCTCAACTTCGGCGCTTCGCCCCGCGCCTCGCTCGCTCTCTTCCAATCCGGCCGCGCGCTCGCGTGGCTCCGCGGTTCCGATTACGTTTCGCCCACATTGATTCAGGAGGTTTTTCACGACGCCCTCCGTCACCGCGTCGGCCTGACTTACGAGGCCGAAGCCGAGGGCCTCTCCGCCGACAAAATCCTCGATCAGGTGCTCGTCCGCACTCCGGTGCCGGCGGATTCCAAAGGCTGAAAACGGAATGACTGAAATGCTGAAAGTATCACCGGCGAACACGCGCGAAACAAAACGCGTCTCTCGCGCGCACGTCTTTCCAATTCAGCTCTTCAGCCTTTCAGCCCTTCGGCCCCTTTCCTAACCATGTCTTCGGCTTCGTCCTCCACCGCTGCTTCGCTGGTCACATCCCAGCTCGCGCTGCTCAAGCAGCTCGAGTGGCGGGTGCGCCACGCAGTGGAAAACGTGCTGAGCGGCGAATATCGCTCCGCGTTTCGCGGCCGCGGCATGGAATTCGACCAGGTCGTCAAATATACTTTCGGCGACGATATCCGCGACATCGATTGGAATGTCACCGCGCGCCTCGGCGAACCGTATCGCAAGAAATTTATCGAGGAGCGCGAGGTCTCGCTGCTGCTCGTGTTCGAGGACAGCGTGAGTCTTCAATTCGGTTCCGGTGCCCAATCAAAACGCGAAGCGCTCCTCGAACTCGCCGGTCTCGTCATGATGCTCGGCGCGGTGAACCGGGATCGCGTGGGTTTTCTCCACGCTTCGCCGGATGGCTACACCTTAAAAGAACCCGTCCGGGGCCGTGGCCAGATTCTCCATGCGGCCGCGACGCTCCTTGGCCAGCCGGTTCCGTCGATCGAAACCCACGAGTCGAAAGCGGAAAATTTCATTCCTTGGCGCATGCTGGCGAAAGCCGCGCCCCGCCACAGCATCATGATTTGGCTGGGTGATTTTCCGCCGCGCGTCGAACCGGAAGGGTGGAGCGTGCTCTCGCGACGTTACCAAACCATGGGTTTTCGCGTGGACGATCCGTGGGAGCGCCAGCTACCGTATGACCGCGTCCTCACCACCTACGATCCCGTCGCCGGCCGCCTCGTGACGCTCGACGGCACCTCTTCCGCCCAACGCGCCGCGCACGCCGAGTGGACCCAGCAACGCGACGCCGCTTTCCGTGAAATTTTTCCCGCGCCCTTGGGTCGTTTGGTGGTCGGCACCGATCAGGACCGCCTCGACGCCCTCGTGCGTTTTTTCCACGCGCGGATGAATCAGAAGGGAGCCCGATGAGAAGCAACCCGTTTCAAGGATCAAGCATCGGATGATCGCACTGGCTTCATCTTCCTGGCACTTGGCCGTCCTTGACGGCTATGTCCTTCACGACCGCTGGTGGTTGCTCGCGCTCCTCATCCTGCCACTCATGATGTGGGTGCGCGGACGTCGCGGGGCGCCGGTGATGATCGTTCCTTTTGCCGCGTCGTGGCACCGTCCGTCCATCCTCCCGAGTTCCCGCTGGCCAGCGATGCTGGCGATGCTGGGATTGGTGCTGCTGATCGCCGGACTCGCCCGCCCGCAAATCGTCGAGGACAAACGCGACGTCAAACAGCAAGGCTACGACCTCATCCTCGCTATCGATCTCTCGGGCTCGATGCTCTCCGAAGATTACGAACGCGGCGGCGAACGCATCAACCGCCTGCAAGCCATCAAGCCCGTCATCCAGGCGTTCATTTCCCAGCGCAGCAACGACCGCATCGGCCTCGTCGTTTTTTCCGGCCGGGCTTACACGCTCGCTCCGCTTACGTTTGATCACGACTGGCTTGGCCGCCAGATTGAGCGACTCAAAATTGGCATGATCGAGGACGGCACTGCGATCGGCGACGGCCTCGGCGTCGCGCTCACGCGATTGCATCAGGCGGGACGCGACGAGAACAATAAACGCAAGGGTGCGTTTATCGTTTTGCTGACCGACGGTTCCAACAACCGCGGACTTCTCAGTCCCGAGCAGGCCACCGCAATTGCGAAGTCGCGCGGCATTCCGATTTATACGATTGGTGCGGGCCGCGACGGATTGGTCCCGATGCCCGTGTTCGACGACGCCGGTAATAAAGTAGGCTACCGTCGCGAAATTTCTGATCTCGACGAAAACCAATTGCGCACGATTGCCGATGCAACGGGTGGAAAATTTTTCCGCGCCGCCGACTCGGACACCATCGAGCAGGCGTTCAAGGCGATCGACAAGGCGCAGAAGATCGAATTCACCGCCAAGTCGTACCTGTTAACCACCGAACTGTTCGCGTGGTTCGCCGTGCCCGGAGCCTTCTTGCTGTTTCTTGGAGCGATGGCCGCGTTACCGCCGCAACTCCGAAAACGCCCGGTTGCGTCGAATCCCGTTCCCGCCCCGTCGCCGACGGCGCGCTCCTCTTTGACTTCATGAGCTTTCAGTCACCCCATCTTCTCTGGCTCTTGGTGCCGCTGGTGCTCCTATTTTCGTGGGAGCTGGCGCGTCACACCGCGCGCGCCGCGACGACTTTCCCCAAGATCGCCCGCGCGTGGGCGGGAGCGTTCAATGTTTCGATGGGCGCGCGCCACACCACTGCGGAAAACCGTCCGCGCATCTGGCTGTGGTTCGGGCTGGCTTTTTGCATCGTCGCCCTCGCGCGTCCGCAATGGGGCGTGATTGAGGAACAGGTCTTCGATCAATCACGCGAAGTGTTGATCGCGGTTGATCTTTCGAAATCGATGCTGGCGCAGGACGTGAAACCATCGCGGCTCGATCGCAGCAAACTGCTCATTCAGTCGCTGCTCGACGGCTTAAAGGGCGAACGCGTGGGGCTGGTGGTATTCGCCGGCACGGCATTCTTGCAAAGTCCGCTGAGTTCCGACTACGAAATTCTGCGCGAGTTTTTGCCGGCGATGGGCCCGGACTATCTCCCTGAAGGCGGGACCAATTATCGGGCGCT
>JAYVMJ010000489.1:0-4299 GCA_043759025.1 Verrucomicrobiota bacterium
CACGGACGAACGACAATTACCTGCGCGTTTTATTGATAAGCTCTCCGCTTGGCGTCCGACTGCCTTGTTTTTTCAGGTGATAGGTCAACGCGGCGGCAATGCACTCTTTCAATTCCGATTCGTGGACAGGTTCGGTTTCAGTAAAAATCAGCGCGCGGTTTCCTTCGTAGCGGAATTTATTTCCGTACTTCTGGCGGAAGCCTTCCACGAGGTTGGTCTGGCAATGAAAATAAAGGGCGTACCCGCCGGGTTTCGTGCGCAACGCATCAAGCCGGAGGGTGCTGCCACTTTGGGTCTCGGGGGTGAGGTAGCTTGGCTGTCCCCCATTTGAGGGTTTCGCGCAAAGGCCCGACGCCAGGAGTGTTTTTTGCCGTCGCGAAGATCAATGCCCGCAATTTCAGTAATTTGCTCCGCAAAGCCGGTGCGTAGTCGGAAAATTTCCGGGCGACAGCGGGATCGGTGAATGAGGCCATCACTCTGTTGCGTTGGGTTGTGAGTCTTGGTGGAGCCGCCCCCGCTGCGGTTTTTCGACATACCACGGCGGGGTCGCCGTGGCTCCAGTGGGAGAGGTTCCGACGGTAGGGCGGCTTATCCTTAAGCCGCCGTGGTCGGGCCATAGCATTTGTGAAAACGCAACCGTGAATCCTGACCGCCGCTTTAGGGATAAAGCGCCCTACCCAAAGCGGACCTGGTTGAATAAAATCGATTCGAGCGTTCCCAATTCGAGATCGTGATCACGCAATGATCGAGTTTCGGTTTTTCGGTCACGATCTCATTTCCCGGACTGCGGGCCTGCTTGCTTTACGATCAGCTTATAATCCACGGAAGCATCGGGGTGCTTTATTAACAGCTTATAATCGACGCCGGCAAATGGGCTGATGACGAATTTGTCCGAACTCACGATAGGTCGCTCCGGGATGACGATACGGGTCGGCGCAGCCGACGCGCTTTGATCGAACGGATGCAGGCTGGCTTTGGCGTTTGCCGTAAGTGTGAGTGGAGGCAACTCCATCGTTTGCTGCGGAAATGTTGGCATCGCGGCGGATGCGGCGACGGTGAGAAGACTCGAAACAAACGCCGAAAGAAAGTTTTTGGAAAGCTTCATGGGGATCGATGCGCTCGCGGTTACTTTATGAGAGCAGACTCAAAAACGGAAGTTCCTCGGCGCGGCCACTTTTACCAGAGACTGCTTCGCACCGTCGCTTCCCGATCAAGGAGGCGGCGAGGTAAAAAAAGAGAGCGGACACTCGCAAACGGCAGTCCGGGGTGGGACCGGGCCGATCCAACGACACGCGGCTGAAAGTAGCAATGCAGATTTAACGCAAAGCCTTAAATGCAAATGGATTTACCGATTTCCACCGCTTTATCCGGGCCGCTGAGTAACGATACCAGATGCAACCCAAACTCCACGGCGGTGCCTGCACCGCGAGAAGTGGTGATTTTACTGTCCGTGACGACGCGTTCGTCGGCGCGGATGTCGGGCAATTCGGCGGCGACCGAGAAGTGGGCAGTGTACCGTTTGCCGCGCAGAAGTTCGCAATCGTTGAGCACGGTCGGCGCCGCACAGATCGCGGCGAGCCACTTTCCGGCTTCGTGGTGCCGCGCGACGCAGTTGAGCACGCGGGCGTCGGCCCGAAGATGTTTCACCCCGGCACCGCCGGGCAGAAAAAGCAGGTCGAATAATTTTCCTTCGACGGCCGAAAAAGCGACGTCGGCGTGCGCCGTGATCCCGCTGCGACCGGTCGCATGGCGGTTTTCGTTTAAAGAAGCGACGGTGACATCGATCTTTGCGCGCCGCAGCAGGTCGATGGGCGCGAAAGCTTCGATTTCTTCAAATTCGTCGGCGAGGATAACGAGGGCGGTCGGCATGCAATAATGGTTAACCACTGATACACACTAATGGGACACTAATTTTCGGCGTTCGGACAAGTGGACGAGTAATTTTTGCATCCATTAGTGAGAATTAGTGTGCATTAGTGGTTTCCTCTAATGATTTCCCTGCACGGCAAACGGCTCGTTATTTTTGGTTGTGGCTACGTTGGCGGCGCAGTCGCGCGCGCGGCCGTGGCGGCGGGCGCGCGCGTGGAAGCGCTCACGCGAAATCCGGAAAAGGCGGCACTGTTGCGTGCACAATCATTGTCCAAGGTCGTGGTGGCTGAATTGTCGTCATCCGACTGGCATTCACAGCTCGAAAGCGGCGCGGATTTTGTCGTCAACTGTGTCAGCTCCGCCGGCGGTCCCGATGGCTATCGCCAATCTTATCTGGCGGGCATGGCTTCCATTTTAAACTGGGCGGCGGCGGGAAAAAAGCCGATCGGCGCCCTGCTCTACACGAGCAGCACGTCGGTTTACGCACAAGGCGGCGGCGCGGTAGTGGATGAAAACGCGTTGGCCGAGGGCGCGACGCCCAACGGGAAAATTATCCGTGAATCGGAAATGCTTTTACAGGTGGCGCCCGCCGCCGTTTGCCGACGCTGGTTTATTCTGAGGCTGGCCGGCATTTACGGTCCCGAGCGGCACCACTTATTGAATCAGCTGCGAGCGGGAGCGATGACGTTGGGCGGCAGCGGCGCACACCACTTGAATTTGGTGCACCGCGACGACATCGTGTCGGCTGTGCTGGGCTGCCTGCCGGCGGGGGACGCGATTGAGAGCCAGGTTTTCAATGTGGCGGACACCGCGCCGGCGAAACGCGAAGACGTGGTGCGCTGGTTGGCGGAACGGTTGGGGCGCCCGATGCCGGACTTTGACGGTACTCCGGGGACGCGTCGGGGAGGGGAGCCGATGCCGGATCGAGTCATTTCCAGTGAAAAAATTCAACGCGTGCTTGGCTGGCGTCCACGGCACCCGGATTACCGTTCCGGGTTCGAGGAAATCCTCGCCAAGAACGGCTAATTTCTGGTGGCGTTGAACAAAATAGGCGTGATTAGTACTCACAATTGTCCCTCAATTTTTCCCAACCTTAACCCCTTAAAATCATGGCCGGAGTAGGCACCCTTCTCAAGCAAGCCCAGAAAATGCAAAAGCAGATCGAGTCGATGCAGGCATCGCTCGCGACGCGCGAAATCGACGTCACCAGCGGTGGCGGCGCGATCCAGATCAAGATCAACGGCGCGGGGAAATTCATTTCGCTGACCCTTGATCCAGAATTCCTCAAGGAGGACAAGAAACTCATCGAGGAAACGATCCTCAATGCCGTCCAGGAAGCCGCGCAAAAAGCCAAGGAATTGAACGACACCGAAATGCAGCGCATTTCCTCCGGCTTCCAGATGCCCGGAATGTTTTGATAATTCTGATTTGGGAACTCGCCCCTGTAGCCGGGGGCGTCGAACCCGGTCTGGAAAGTTTTCACGTGGGAGGGGTGCGCTCACCCCGCGCACAGTTTTCCGAACGCACTCTCATCCAGTTTTCAGATCCGTGCGTCCGTAAATCGAACTTCCGAAAACAAAAACCGAAAATCCCATGACTCCCGCGCTCGAACATTTGCAGAAGTTGCTGAAGCAACTGCCGGGGATCGGCTACCGATCCGCGGAGCGCATCGCGCTGCACCTGCTTGTGGAGAAGCCCGAACGCCTGCCCGAACTGGTGGCGGCGTTGGACGTGGCCTCCAAAACGGTGCGGCGTTGCGTGACCTGCGGGAATCTTTCCGAACAGGAAGAATGCCCGATCTGCGCCGATGCACGGCGAAGCACCGGCCAAGTATGCGTGGTTGAATTCGTCACCGATCTGGCGGCGATCGAACGTTCCGGGGCTTTTCGCGGACGCTATCATGTATTGCATGGAAAACTTTCCCCGATTCGTGGCGTAGCACCCGAGGACCTGAATCTGGAGGCGTTGTTCAACCGCATTACCACCGGCGAAATCAAGGAATTGATTCTCGCGCTCTCGAACGACGTCGAAGGCGAAGCCACGTGTCATTACCTGACAGAGCGCCTGCCGCAAGCCGGGGTCAAGGTGACGCGAATCGGTTTCGGCCTGCCGAGTGGCAGCGGTGTTTTGTACGCCGACGCGGTGACGCTGAAGAGCGCGCTGGAAAGTCGGCGGGACTATAGTTGAGGCGCGCCGGTCGCCCATTGTTGGCAGTGGCGGCCTACCGGGCGTCGCGCTGTCGATGGGCAAGACGAGCCTTGTGAGAGTGTATTGGAGTCGCGAAAAATAGTCACATCTAGTGTTTGGTCGCTGAAATGACTATACATTTAGCGCGCAGCCTTCTTGCGCGGCTTGCGCCGGGTGCAACCGGGCTGGATGGCCTCGAGCCGGCGACGACAGCGTTCGATCTTGGCAAGGATGTCCTCCGCC
>JAYVMJ010000490.1:0-6195 GCA_043759025.1 Verrucomicrobiota bacterium
TCATGCAGTTGAGTGATGATGCTGCTCCGAAATGTCCGCACTAAATGGTGGAACCCGGCCTCCGGACGGGTTGGCTTGAGCCACGCAGGAGAAAACGCGCCCGGAGGCCGCGTTCCACCCCGTTCTGCATGGCTTTTGGCTTAGACATCCTGAGCCCAGCCCTTGCGGCGTGGGTGAGATGGGAAACGAACTGAGCTTGAAGCAGAAATTGTCTCGCGAAGGATCGGAAGGAAACGAAGGCCGTTTTGCCCGGATTCCTTCGTCCCCTTCGCGAGACATCTTCAGTCCGGTTTGTTTGGCAAAGCGAAAAACATTCCTGACCCCACCACCCAGAATTTTAGCCGACACGCGAATGACTTGTGGCACGATCCAGCGAATGTGGGATCAGGGAATGGCTTGCCCTAACCAGGCATTTTAACGCGGAGGTCCTTCGCTCAGGACGGCCGGCGCCTGTCGAATGGCCCGAGGAGTTGAGCTCACCCTGATTCCTCAGGATCAGGATTTCTGATTCTGCTCTGCGTCCTTTGCTTCCTTGGGATAAAAGTAAATCCCTTGGGCTTTTCCCAAAACGTGCCGGACGTAGGAAATCAGTTGGGATCGCCTTTTCCGGCCAGCGTGGCGCTGACGACCTTCTGCGCTTCCGCGAGCATCGCTTTAAGATGGGCTTCGTCACGAAAATTTTCGGCGTAGATTTTGTAGATGTCCTCGGTGCCGGAGGGGCGTGCGGCGAACCAGCCGCTGGCCGTCACCACTTTGATCCCGCCAATCGGGGCATCGTTGCCCGGCGCCCGGTCCCACACGGCGATGATTTTTTCACCGGCGAACCTGGTCGTTTTGACCGATTCCGGCGAAAGCTTCGCGAGCGCAGTCTTTTGCGCCGCGGTGGCGGGTGCTTCAACGCGGTCGTAAACCGGATTACCCAATTCACGCGTCAGATCGCGATAGAGTTCGCCGGGGTCGCGGCCAAGCTTCGCGGTGATCTCCGCCGCGAGCAGCGCCGGAATCAGTCCGTCCTTATCCGTGGTCCAGACGCTGCCATCCAAACGGGAGAATGCGGCGCCGGCGCTTTCTTCGCCGCCGAAACCGAGCGAGCCGTCGAGCAAACCGGGGACAAACCATTTGAAGCCGACCGGCACGTCGTAGTGCCGGCGACCGAGTTTCGCGGCGATGCGATCGATCAGCTGCGTCGTCACGACGGTTTTGCCCACCGCAGCGTCGGCGCGCCATTTCGGCCGATGCTGAAACAGATAGGAAACCGCCACCGACAAATAATGATTGGGCGGCATCAAACCCGCGCTGCGCGTGACGATGCCATGGCGGTCTGAATCCGGGTCGCACGCGAAGGCCAGGTCGAAATTGTCCTTCATCGCGATCAATCGCTGCATCGCAAAGGGGGACGAAGGATCCATGCGGATCTGTCCGTCCCAATCGACCGTCATAAAGCCAAAGGCGGGATCAACCGCTTCATTCACGATCGTGAGGTTCAGGCCGTAGCGTTCGGCGATCGGCGCCCAATAATGCACACTGGCGCCGCCGAGCGGATCGACGCCGAGTTTGAGTGTGGCGCCGCGAATCGCGTCGAAATCGATCACACTTTTCAGATTGTCGACGTACCCGTGCAAAAAATCGTAACGATGCGTCGAGGCGGCGCGGCGCGCCTGGGCGATCGGGATGCGTTTTACGCCCGAGAGTTTGTTGGCGAGAAATTCGTTCGCTTTCGTTTCGATCCAGGCCGTCACCGCCTGCTCCGCGGGGCCACCATGCGGCGGATTGTGCGACGGCGTGATGACGATCCCATCGCCGAGCCCGGTTTTGCGGTCGCGATTGTACGTCAGGATCGCCCACGAAATCGCCGGCGTCGGGGTAAATTCGTCGCTTTCCGCAGTCATGACTTCGACGCCGTTGGCCGCGAGCACCCCCAGGGCGGTGGCGAGGGCGGGCACGGAGAGGGCATGCGTATCCTTGCCCAGGAAAAGCGGACCGTCGATGTGATGGGTTTTCCGATACAGACAGATCGCCTGGCTTATCGCGAGGACGTGATCCTCGTTGAAGGTCGTCGTAAACGAGGAGCCGCGGTGACCAGAGGCGCCGAACGCGACCCGTTGCGCGGCGACTGTCGGATCCGGCTTCTCCGCGTAATACGCCGCCAGAAGTTTCGCCACGTCAACGAGCAGCGACGCATCGGCGGGCTTGCCGGCAAGGGGACTCGTTTTCATTCCGGGGCCAACTCGTTGGCAGTCCCAAGCCGAAACAATTCGAAAGGTCGCCCACGAAACGCCCGAAGATCAGGGGAGAAACGGCCTAACGTCGCTTGGGAAAAGTCATTACCGTTGGGTGAATGAATCTGGGTTCTGGCTTTTTTCACGACCGGTTTGTTTCGTGCATTTCGTGAAGGTTCGTGGGCACTTCCTATTGCATGGACACGGCTAAATTGGCAGGTGATCGCTGCTCACGGATCGAAGCCTAAGCGGCGTGTAATCCTTTTAAGGGAACGGGCGTGAGCGGATGCTCCACGACCGACTCGGTGGCGGTGCGACCGATGATGGTCCGGGCTTGGGCCAGTTCGTCGGTCGAACCGTGGGCGATGAGGACAAACTTGTCCGACTTGAGCGCGGTCTCGTATTGCAGGATGCTATCTTTCGGGATGCCCAGGCTGAAGAGACCCGCGCCCAGCGCGCTTAAACCGCCCACGACCACCGCGCCCTCCAAGCCTCCGACGATCCAAGCCACCAGCGGTCCGGCCACGGCGAGCGGTCCGATCCTCGGAATGAAAAAGAAGGCGGACCCAAAAAGCATGCCCCAGATTCCGCCCCAAAACGCGCCGGATTTTCCCCATGATTTCATCCGGTCGCCGGCGTTGTAGTAGCCCACGACGTTCTCGTCCGTGTGATAGTCGCGTCCGACGATGGAGAGCTTCTTCAAATCGAAGCCGGATTGCTGCAGTTCTTTAATGGCTGCTTCGGCGTCGGCGTGCGACTGGTAGATCGCGAGGATGGCATTGTTTTGGTTCATATTAATTTTGTTCTTATCTCCACCGGTTGTTTCCGGGGCTGGTAGATTATTTTATTGGCGCGCATGGGGCGTCGCCGGTCACAGTCGCATGCCGCTTTAGCTTCGGTGGGTGACCGGCTGGCTGAACGTGGCAAGGATCACGGCTGTCACGTCAGGCATCTGTTGGACTGAGCGCAAACGGCGTTCCGCCTTCAGCCAAAATTCTTCATCGCGGCCCTGCGGTTGGCCCGCCTCCGTCCAATGCTGGCGTGCGCACTCCGCAATTTCCTCGTGGCTGGGAGGGATCGTCGAATTCGGGGAGGGGAAAAGGGAAGTGCTCATGGGCGTGTGCGGTTGTGGATTGTGGGTCACGCCGCGAGGGCCGCGTCCCGAGGGAAGTGCCACTATGTACCCTTCCTCGCGTGCACGCTATGGGGTGTTGGCCCACCTTGATCCGGTGCGGAACGTGCAATTGGAACTACCCCGAATAGATCACACTTGAGGAATCCCTCATTCAATTTCACAGAAGACACCGGGCACCGACACAGAGGAGGAAGGAGTGTACGTGGTGTAGAGTATACGCGGATTTGTGGCGGTAGCGTGGTGGATAATTTCGTCCTGATTGGTTGACGGGGTTACTCTCTGTGACCTCCGGGATTGCCTCCGGTTTGCTCTGTGAAAAACGTCTTGTCTTGAGTGAGGCGTGAAATATCCGGGAGCATGGGATAACGTCATGCGCCAGCCTGCATTGTGCGCACGCATCGGGACGGGAATCGTTTCATGTAGGCCAACACCCCATAGGCCCGGACGGTCTTTGCGATTACACTGAGCGCAAAAAAAAGAGGATCGGCCTCCGACTTGAACGATCCAACCCACAATACGGGAGGAATGATGATGATTAATAATATCAATGACATTTACGGTACGAAGCTTGCCGCCTTGGATGGCGAAATCGGCCACGTGAAAGACTTCTATTTTGACGATCTGATGTGGGCGGTTCGCTATCTCGTGGTGGAAACAGGTTCATGGTTGAGTAGTCGCCTCGTCCTGCTTTCACCCCATGCTTTTGGAAAACTGGACGAATACGGAAAGATCCTGCATGTGAAGCTGCACAAAAAGCAGATCGAAAGCAGTCCTTCGATCGAAACGCACAAGCCGGTTTCCCGCCAATTCGAAATCGATTATTACCGGCACTACGGTTTGCCGCCCTATTGGAATGGCGATGCGTTGTGGGGGGGCGGTGGTTATCCTTTGATCTTGCCACGGGCGAAAGACGCGCTTGCGGCCGCTCAAGAACATCGGTCGGATGATCCGCATCTGCGCAGCACCAAGGGAGTGACCGGCTACGCGATTCATGCCACCGACGGCGAGATTGGCTTGGTGAGTGGATTTACGGTGGACGACCGGAGCTGGGCGATTGACGGAATAGCCATCGAAACCGGTCATTGGTATTCGGTCGGGAGATCCTGATCGCTCCGAGCATGATCGACCGGATCAATTACGAAGCCTCGGAGGTACACGTCAATGTGTCCAAGGCCGCCATCCAACACACGGCGGACCATCAGGTCGTCACGGGCGGTGCGTGGGTTCGAAAAGGACCGGCGAATATTCCAGAACGCTTAAGAACGTAGGTTGGGCCGTTGTTTGAGCAAATGCAGTCCGATCCGCCGGAGCGGCAAGGCGGGCCACCTTCCTTTTTGGAGAGCGAGGTGAACCCGCCTCTCAAACTGTGACCAGTCGATGCGCCGCGCCAGTGGGTGCAACGGCTGGCGGGCGTCGTCGAGCGTGGTCGCCAAATCGGGCACAGAAACTGCAACTGGGGCGAGGCCCCCGCCGCAGGCTTCATCGTCGGAGTTTGACGAAAATCCAGTCGCATAACCGGTTTTCCCATCAAACACTCAAGCACCTCTCAGGCCGATCTTTTGAGGAACAAAGGCGATGAAGCCATTTTAAGGGACGACTACTTCTTCTCCGGCAGCATGGTGAAGCGGATGGCCTTGGTCGTATCGAGATATTTGACCGCCGTGCGCTGCAAGTTTTCGGCGGTGACGAGCGCAATCATCTTGTCCGGATCGGACAGCCGGGTGAATGACTCGCCGTCGCGATAGATGGTTTCGAGCTTCCAGGTCCAAGCGTTGTTATCCTGCTGTTCCTTTTCAAGCGTGCGGCGTTGAGACTCGGTTTCCTTTTGGATTTCCTCTGGCCGGAGGCCGTCTTTCTGCATACGGGCAATTTCCGCGTACGTGGCGGCGACCAGTTTCTCCACATGTTCCGGAGCGCACGGAATGATGAGATCAACCGAGTAGTGGCCATACGGGACCTTTTGGAGCGAAGCCTGAATCTGGACGGTATAAATATCGCCCAACTCCAGGCGCAGCTTGTCAATCAGCGCGCGCTGCAGGACGTTGCCCAGAGACCAGAGCTTGTGGGCCTCATCCAAAGACCACTCCGCAGGACCTTCCAGTCCGATCAGAACAAAACTCTTCGGGTCGGTGCCGCGTAAAAGCGTTTGCTCAAACGGTCCCGCGATGGAGCGAACGCCGAGGTCTTTCCACATTCCGGGCTGACCCGACGAAGGCAGGCTGCCGAGATAGGTCTGCACCAACGGGGTGATCGATTCGACCGTGAACGAGCCGACGAAAACAAAAGTGTATCCGGCGGCGTTGGCAAAGCGACTGCGGTAAACTTCGGACGTTTTCGCGAAACTCAACTTCGCCCAATCTTCTTCCGTCGGCAGCACCCCGGGCGTGCGCGGATTGTGGTTGTACCGGATTTCCCGCGTTTCGTTGAAGAATGAATAAAGTGGATTCGAGAGAACATTTTTCAAAATCGCTTTCTGCCGGGTAACCAGGGACTGGTAAGCGGTCTCGTCGAGCCGGGGCGCCGTGAAATAGAGATTGGTCAGCTGAAGTGCGGTCTCGATATCCCCCGCAGCGCAGCTGCCCTTCAGGCCATCGAAGTAAGTGGTGATCTGCGGGGTGACCTTGACGGTTTTTCCAGCAAGCATTTTCTGCAGGTCGGGCTTGGTGAAGGTCGCAACGCCGCTTTCCTGGGCGCAATTATCCGCGAACTGGGCGGCCAAGTTGTAGTCGTCGCCAAACACTGACTGGCCACCGGGGCGATAAGCAGTGAAGAGCACTTCGTCGTTTTTGAACTGGCTCGGCTTGAGGATAACCCGCACGCCATTCGCGAGCATCAGCTCGG
>JAYVMJ010000491.1:0-5786 GCA_043759025.1 Verrucomicrobiota bacterium
TTGGTGAAGACAGCGTTGCTGACCACGGAGACCGCACCGGCGACCGGTGCGGGCAGGTCGATGTCGACATCGACGTACATCTCCGACCGCAGGAGAAGCGAGGCGTTGTTGACCAGTCCGCGCGCTCTAACGGTGCGGGTGGCGGGATCGAGCGACTGTCCGATCGCTTCGAGTTTCCCGTTAAAAATTTGATTGGGAAACGCCCGGCTCCGGACGCGCAGTTTTTGTCCCACTTGCAACATCCCCATGTCAGTTTCGGTGACGTCGAGGAAAACCCATAGTTGTCGCGGCTCTGAAACCACAAACTGCGCGGCCAGCAACTGCGGTGCGTTGGCCAACATGAGATCGGGTCGTACTTCCTGACCCAGGTTGAGATTTTTTTCGACGACCATTCCCGCCACCGGACTCCGCAAGGCATACAGTCCGTCATCGGAGGAGCCGGCGGCTGATTCATAACGAGCCAACCGCTCGGCGGTCCGCAGTTGTTCGGCTTGGGCATTGGCAAACGCGTCCTCGGCCGCCTCGACGTCTTTGCCCGCCGCCGCGCCATGTTCGAGCAAGTCCCGGCTCCGCGTCAGGGAGCGTTGGGCAAATTGGAAATCAGCGGCAGCCTTGCGGGCGTCAGTTTGGACCTGTTGGAAATCCGGCGAATCCAGCCGGGCCAGCACTGCGCCCTTTTTAACCTCGTCGCCGGTCTGGGCCAGCACCGCGGTGACGCGGCCTTCGACGGGAGAATAAATTCGGACCGTGGTGTCTTCATCCCAAACCAGGCGGCCGGTGACTTGAGTGCTCAGCCGGGGGCGGGGTTCAACGGCGCTGACCGTGAGAAAAGTGCGCTGCGGTGAATCGACCGGAAAGACCACCGTGTTGCCCGAAATGGAAGGTGCGGCCGCTGTTTTTTCGACTGGTTTGGTGCAGGCGCCGAGCAGCAGGATAATCGACGCGCCGAGTGCGCGGGTGGGAGTGCAGAGTGACATGGGAATGGTTCGGACGATTTAGCGTGACGGTGAGGGAAGGGCGGAGCCGTTCAGATTGAGCGCGGCGCGGAGGGCAAAAGTGGCGGAAGCGGCATCGGCTTGGGCGCGCGCGGCGGCGACCCGGATGTCGTTGTCGTTTCGCTCCGCGGCGAGCAGTTCGAGGAGGGAGGCGCCGCCATGGGCGTAGGCATAATCGACGGTCTGGAGAACGTTGGCGGACTTCGCCGTCAAATCGCCGCGATAGGCATTGGCGCGCTCATGCGATGCGCGGAAATCCAAGCGGGCGCCGGCGATATCGGCGGAAATTTGCGCCTGGGTTTTTTCCCGCAGGACCTGCGCCTGATCGCGCGCGGCGCGGGCGGCGTGGATTGCGCTGGTGTTGCGATTCCACAGCGGAAGCGGGAGGGAAACGCCGAGGCCAACAGTGTTGGGCGCATCGGGCGGGTTGTGCTCGAACTGCGCGCTGACCGTGAGGTCGGGAATTTTTCCGCGCTGTTGCAGCTGCAGATCAGCCTCGGTTTTCGCGAGGGTCGCGTCGGCGGCGGCGAGATCGGGGCGCGGCGCGGCGGAGGATTCTTCGGTGATTTCCCCGGGCAGCGCGGCGAGGTCGGTCAGGGATTCAGCCAGCCGGGTGCGGCCGGTCGGTGCGGGATCGCCGAGCAAGGTTTCCAAAGTCAGGACGGCGGTGGCGGCGGTGTGGCGCGCGTCAGCGGCATCAAGTTCCCGCTGCGTGGCCGCAATCTCAATCTGGGATTTGTCAGTTCGCGCCAAATCTCCTGCGGACAGACGCACGCTCGCCAGATCGGCCTCGCGGCGGAGCGACGCGGCGGAATTGGCCAGAATCGCGCTTTCGTCCCGGGCCTCGATCGCGGCGACGAAGGCTTGGCTGACGGCTTTGATGAGCAAACGCCGGACGTCATCGCGTTGCGCTTCGGTGGCGCGCTGGTTGAATCGGGCTGAGTCCTGTCGGGGACCGCGCTTGCCGATTTCCAATAACTGGGAAAGCGAGAGGATGGAATCATAGCTCCGGTCAAGCAGGCGGTTGCCCGCGTCGGTCCGGTTGCTGAGGCGGTCCGTATTAATCTTCGCGGTCGAGAGCCCGAGGGTTGGATTCGGAAATTCCCGGGTGCCTTGGAATTGAGCGATGGCGGCATCAACTTGGGTTTGGGCGACGCGCAAATCTGTATTCCGGTCGAGCGCGAGGCGTTCGGCGTCGGCCAGGGTGAGTTCCGCCGGGATGGCAGCCGGTGGGGGTGCGGGCCGTTGGGTGGCGCCGAGCGCCACATTGCTGAGCAGCAAGGCGATGAGGGTGGTGAAATGACCCCGTGATGACATCCTCCCACTTTAGGGAGAAACCATGGGCAAAGATATAAGCCCCGGGCGACTTCGGGCCTAGGACCAAATCCTAGGCTCAGCTCGACAAATTCTGTTGTTCGACCCAGCGCACGGCCTCGCGGATCAACTCGGTCGCATTGGCCAGGCCGATCTTGTCCTTGATGCCGGCGCAGTGGGCTTGCACGGTTTTCATGCTGACATGCAGATCGTGGGCGATCCGGCGGGTTTCATGGCCCATTCCGATCAGCCGAAAAATCTCGAGTTCGCGATCGCTCAACCGCGCGGTAATGGAGAAATCAGTCGCGACGCGCACGCCGACGTACTTCTTGGCCAACTGGGACGCGAGTGCGCCGCTGACATAAATCTCGCCGCGCAGCACCGTGCGGATGGCGGTGATCACCTTGTCTGTCGTTTCATGTTTCATCACGTACCCCAGCGCGCCCGCCCGGAGTGCACGTTCGGCATACGTCGCCTCCTCATGCATTGAGACGACGAGGATTCGCGGGGGCGGAGACAACACCTGTAGTTTCTTGATCAACTCCAAACCAGATTCGCCGGGTAAAGCCAGGTCGACCACCGCGGCGTCCGCGCCCTCGTTCAGCAAGGCTTCGAAGGCGGAAGCGCTGTCCGCGGCTTGACCGGTCACATAAAGGTCGTGCTGGCGGTTGATCAGCGCGGTGAGGGACTCCCGCACCAACGGATGATCGTCGACGACAAACACGCTGTGCTTGTGAATTTGATCGGATGGGTGGCGGGGAAGGTCGGTCATGCGGGAGATACGGTTAAGGCACAGGTGATCACCGTGCCGCGCGGGGCGGCCGCGTCGATGGTGAACGTGGCACTGATGATCTTGGCGCGGTGCCGCATGATGCGAAGGCCGAGACCGGGGCCGCGAGCTTCCGGTGGCGGCAGACCGTCGCCGTCGTCGCTTACGGTGAGAATCAAATTGGGTCCGGTCCGGACCAACTGCACGGCAATGTTTTTGGCGTTGCTGTGGCGGACCGCATTTCGAATCGCTTCCTGGGCGATGCGATAGAGTTGGGTCGCGCTGCCGTTTTCCGACAAGGCGAGTTGCGATTCTGCATCGGCATGAAAGGTGCAGGCCACGCGAAATTGTTCGGTCGTCGCGGCGCAAAATTCCTGCAACGCGCTCGTCAGGCCGTCCACGTCGATGTCGGCGAGCAAAAGCCCCTTGGCCATCTGGCGCGTTTGCCCGATGGCGGATTTGACCAACGCGACCACTTTTCGAGCTGCGAAGGCCTCGCTCGCCTGGCGTTCGGCCAGGCTTTCCACCAGTAATTGGGCGGTCAACGCGGTGCCGGTCAGGTGTTGACCCAATCCGTCGTGCAGGTCGTGGCCGATGCTGCGGCGCTCACGTTCGCTAATTTCGATCACGACTTTTTCCAAGCGTTCGCGTTCCGCAATTTCGCTGGCCAGCGCGGAGGTGCGCTGCGTGACCCGGTGCTCGAGATCGCGCTGCAAATTCAGGAAACTCGCGAGGAGTTGGATCAGGACCAAAAACGTGAGCAGCACGATGGCGACGTTCCAGACGGGCACCACCTTCGAGGCATAGTGGGCGCCGGCCGCCATGTCGCCACCGATCCAACTCGCGACGGACACGAGCGCGATGCCCACGCCGAATTTCCAACCGCGCGCGATAACCGCAAGGGAAATTGGAATGAAATAAAAAACGAGCAACGAAACCTCGAAACCAAGGAGAAAATCGGCCAGGCCAATCAGGAACACTAGGCCCCACGTGATCGCAGTCAGCCGCCGGGGCGAATCCCGTCGGGTGATGAGCCTCCGCCAGAAGGCTTCGGAGTGATCCATGATCACAGATGTTTTCATCCCTGAAATGATGCCGGCGAAGCCACGTTATTGAATCAGGTCGTGGATCAACAGCTCTGGTTTCACGGCGGCGGGCGAGAAATGGATGGCCTGACGGATGAGGGCTTCTCCACGTGCGGCCGTCGTGTCGTCGTTGGCGTGGAGCGTGCACAATCGCTGGCCGGCGCTGACGGACTCTCCGACCTTGATCAAGTTGGAGATGCCAACTGCGTGGTCGACTTGATCGGTAACGGTGGTGCGGCCGCCACCGAGTGCCATGACGGCGTAGCCGCACTTGAGGGCGTCGACTTCGCTGACGAAACCCAAGGTTCCCGGCGCGGCTTTGACTTCGAGTAATTTTTTCGCCCGTGGCAGCAGAGTCGTGTCGTCGATGATGCGGGCATCGCCTCCTTGGGCGATGCAGAGTTGACGGAATTTTTCCAAGGCTGAACCGTCGGCGATGGCCGTTTCCATTTTCTGGCGCGCCTCGGTCATGTCCTTCGCCACGCCGCCGAGAATGAGCATGTGGCCGGTCAGGGTGAAGGTGACTTCCATTAAATCGGATGGTCCGCGGCCTTTGAGGCATTCGATGGCTTCGATCACCTCGGTGGTGTGGCCGACGGCGCGACCGAGGGGCTGATTCATTCCGGTGAGTAAGGCGCGCACGGGTTTGCCGGAAACGTTGCCGATGGCCACCATCGCGCGGGCTAGTTCCAGTGCCTGCTCCTGGTTTTTCATGAACGCACCGCGGCCGAACTTGATATCGAGGACGAGCGAGTCGATGCCCTCGGCGAGTTTTTTGCTCATGATGCTCGCGCAAATCAGCGGGATGCATTCGACGGTGCCGGTGACGTCGCGCAGGGAATAGAGTTTGCGATCGGCCGGGACGATTTGCGGGGTCTGCCCGATCATGGCCGTGCCGACCTTTTGCAAAACGGCGCGGAACTCCGGGACACTGAGCATCACCCGAAATCCGGGAATCGCTTCAAGTTTGTCCAGCGTTCCGCCCGTGTGCCCGAGGCCGCGTCCGCTCATCATGGGTACGGTCAGGCCGCAGGCCGCCGCGAGCGGGGCAAGAATGAGGGAGACCTTGTCGCCGACGCCGCCCGTCGAATGTTTGTCCACTTTCGCGCCGGGTAGATCGCTCAGATCGATGATGGCGCCGGAGTGCAGCATCGCGTCGGTGAGCCAGGCGGTTTCCTGTGGATTCAGGCCGCGCCAGAAAATTGCCATTAACAACGCGGTCGCCTGATAATCAGCAAAGCGGCCGTCGGAAACCCCGTGCGCGAAGAAATCGATTTCTTCCCGGGTGAGCGTGCCACCGTCGCGCTTTTTAATGATGATATCCTGCGGAAAAAACGCTGCGCTCATTGGGCCGGGATTGAACGCCGGTAGATCCGGCGCGTCGAGGGAGTTTTATGGTTCCGTTTTTCGTTTTGGGTGAATTTCAGCGTCGAGGGAGTGTTTTTAAACCCCGTTTGTCATTCTGAACGAAGTGAAGAATCCATGGCTGCGAACGCCACAAGCGAACGGATGGATTCTTCGCTCCGCTGCCAATGAACTTATGTGGATTGAGCATGAGTTGGGACCAGAGTGAGGCCGAGTTCCCCGGCGCATTGGTCAAGGTAGCGGCGTTGCCGTTCGCGA
>JAYVMJ010000492.1:0-3871 GCA_043759025.1 Verrucomicrobiota bacterium
AGCCGGTACCCAGCGCGCCCGGAGGGCGCGCTCCACCTCGATCCAGTTCATTTGGTTTGGGCCGTGACAGGCTCAGCTCGTTTCCTCGTTCCGAGTCTCGCCGCGGGCTGGGATCAGGAGGTTTGAGCCTGACTCGCGAGCAAGCTCGCTCCCATAATTCCAATCCAAGCCGGAGCAAGCTCCGAGGCATTAAACCCACAGCGAATAAAACGGACGGGCCGACTGCTTGGCGCACAAATCCAAACTAAACGCGGACGGAGGCGGCGGTATGAGCACCGCTTTTCCTCTCTTTCTCCTCTGTGGCCTCCGCGTCGAAATTCCGGGAGCTCACCTTTCTGCGCAATCGCAAACGGGCTTCAGATTAACCCATCACCAGATTCTCTCCGGTCATCTCCGCCGGCTTCGGCAGGCTCATCAACGCCAGCAAGGTCGGCGCGATATCGGCCAGGCGTCCGCCGGTGCGCATTTTGGTTTTACCCGCGACCAAGCCGTCACCAATGGCGAACACTTCGACGAGATTGAGCGTGTGCGCAGTGTGCGGACTGTTCGTAACCGGGTCCCACATTTGCTCGGCATTGCCGTGATCGGCACAGACCACCGCCGTGCCGTATTTCTCCGCGACCGCCGCGAGCAATTCTCCCACGCCCCTGTCCGTCGCCTCGACCGCCTTGATCGCGGCAGGCAATGATCCCGTGTGCCCGACCATGTCGGGATTGGCGTAATTAACCACGATCAGGCCGTACTTGCCGGACAAGATTGCGGCCTTCGCGAGCTTCGTCACTTCAACGGACGACATCTCCGGCTGCAGGTCGTAGGTCGCCACCTTCGGGCTCGCCGGACAGCCGCGATCTTCGCCGGGAAAAGGTTCGTTACGATAGTTGTTGAAGAAAAAAGTAACGTGCGGGTTCTTCTCGGTTTCCGCGCACCGGAATTGTCCGATGCCAGCGTTACTCACGACTTCGCCGAGAATATTTCTCAACCGCTCAGGTTTCCCGGAAATCACGTGGACCGGCAGGCCGGCTTCGTACTCGGTCATCGTGGCGTAGTAGAGATCGAGCTTCGCGCCGCGATCGAATTCCTTGAAACCATCGAGCACGAAAGCCTTGGTAATTTCGCGCGGTCGGTCGCCGCGGTAATTGTAGAAAAGCACCGCGTCGCCATTCGCGAACGTCGCGAGCGGCTTACCAGCGTCATCGACGATCCATGTCGCCGGGACAAATTCATCGCCGTTTTGCGTCGGGCTCAGCGGATGCTGATAATAATTCTGGATGGCCTCTTCCGCGTATTTCGCCGTGGCAACCGCTTTGCGCCCGGTGAGCATGTCGTAGGCTTTTTGCACCCGATCCCAGCGGTTGTCGCGATCCATCGCCCAGAAACGACCGCAAATGGTGGCGATTTTGCCCACGCCGATTTCGCGGCATTTCGCCTCAACCTGCTTGATAAACCCGAGCCCGCTCTGCGGCGCGGTGTCGCGGCCATCCGTGAAACCATGGATGAAAACCTGCGATGAAGTCAGGCCGTCCTCCTTGGCCTGCCGCAAAATCCCGTAAAGGTGTTCCAGCATGCCGTGCACGCCGCCGTCGGAAACGATGCCCATGAGGTGCAAGCGGGCGCCCGGCTTGCCCTTCACGCGGGCGACCGCTGCGTGCCAGACCGGATTCTTTGCGAGCCGTTTCTCGGAAAAAAGTTTATTCAGCCGCACGAGCTCCTGGTCAACGATCCGGCCCGCGCCGATGTTTTCATGGCCCACCTCGGAGTTGCCCATCTGGCCCTCGGGTAGCCCAACGTCGTGGCCACTCGCGGAAACCAGAGTGTGCGGGTACTTCGCCTGCAAGGCATCGTCACATTGTTTTTTGGCGAGGAAAACAGCATTGAACTTGTCTTGGGACGGATCGGGATTTTTGCCCCAGCCATCGCGGATAATGAGCAGTACGGGTGGTCGTGTTGAAGTCATGGAAAATTGTGTCGATATTATGGAAAGCAGTGAACGCACTGCCCGCCATCAAATCCAGATAAAATCTCAAACCAGCCACCGAACGGCATACTATTTGCAGAAAGGATTCTGCCATGACGCTTATCATCAGGGATCAACTTGTGTGCCCCCCGACTTGGTTTGCCTCGTACCGGGACCTCACGCTCTACTGTCATATCTTCTTTAAGATGGACATCGTGATCGAATCCGAGGCGGCCGATATTTATTACCGTTGGATCAAGCAGCGGGGTGGCATGGATTTCATCGAAGATTTTGTCCGGCCGGGTTCCGAGAAAGGGCCGCGACTCGATCTCACGCGAACCACCGCATCAACGATCGTAACCGACCGGATCGCTCCGGAGAACGTCCACCAGCTGATCGCTTCCATCCGTTCGCTCGCGGCCTGAACGTGACGCCGGACGAAAGCGCCTGACTCACCCGCGCCGTTCCACGAGTGCCTCGCGCAGCGCGTGGATGAAATCATCCAGTCGGTACGGCTTCGCCACGACCCCGCAGAAACCGTGGGCCCGGTAATTCGCGAGAACAGGATCGCTGGAGTACCCGCTGGAAACGATCGCTTTCACTTCCGGATCGATGCCACGAAGCAGGATAACCGCTTCGCGCCCGCCCATGCCGCCCGGAACCGTGAGATCCATGATCACCAGCGCGAACGGTTTTTTTTCGGCCCGGGCTTTCCGGAATTTTGCCACCGCCTCAGCGCCGTCCATCGCGCACTCCACCTCGAACCCGAGACGCTGCAGCATCAATACCGCCATGCGGCGAATGACTTCCTCATCATCCATGAAAAGTACGCGTCCGGTAAACTTCCCGGGCGACACTGGCAGGGGCGGCGCAGTGAGGTCGACGACCGCATCGTAAATTGCGGGCAGCCAGATTCGGAACGTCGTTCCCTGTCCCACCGTCGACTCGACGTCGACGTGGCCCCGGTGTTTCTTGATAATGGAATAAACCGCCGCGAGCCCCAGGCCGCTCCCGGTTTGCTTCGTCGTGAAATAAGGATCGAAAATGCGCGGGAGGTGTTCCGGTTTGATTCCCTCGCCGGTATCGGCGACTTCGATCTGCACGTAGTAACCCGGAATCAGGCCCGGATGATTCAGGCCGGCGATTTTTTCATTCCGCGCCGTCAACCGCAACGTACCGCCATTGGGCATCGCTTGAATCGCGTTGATGACGAGATTTTGCACGACGCGGCCGATCTGCCCTTTGTCCGCATCGGCCGGCCAGAGGTTCGATGGCAGGTGGAAAAGCGGCTTCACGTTGGAGCCGTGCAAGGCGAACGTCGCGGTTTCCCGCACCATCGCACTCAACTGCACCGCCGCCCGAACCGGTTCGCCGCCCTTCGCGAAGGTCAGTAATTGCTGGGTGAGGTCGCGCGCCCGCAAGGTCGCCTTCTCCGCTTCCCGCAATCGCTCCCCCGCCTCGGATTTCACCTCGATGTCCAACTGGGCCAACGCCAGATTTCCCATGACTCCTGTCAGGATATTATTGAAATCATGGGCGATGCCGCCAGCGAGGATACCCACCGACTCCAGTCGGGTCGCCCGCACCAATTCCTGTTCCAACCGCTCGTGCTCGGTCACATCGCGAAAAACAAACACCATGCCGATCACCTCGCTGTCAGCCGAGTGAATCGGGGCACAGCAGCCATCGACCAACCGGCGTTGTCCGTTGCGGGTGATGAGCCGCGTCTGCGGCGGAAGATCCACCACACTGTCGGATGGGACGATCCGGCCAACGGGAAATTCAAACACATCACCTTCCCCATCGTTTTCAAATGAACAAATCCGACCGACGGGCTGACCGACGGCGTCCGCGTCCCATTGCGTAAGCGCTGTCGCCGCGGGGTTGATGAATTGAACGATGCCCGCCACATCCGTG
>JAYVMJ010000493.1:0-5150 GCA_043759025.1 Verrucomicrobiota bacterium
GTTCACCTTCGGTTGCCTCAATAATTTCTGTAAAGTGAATGATGGCGCACTCGAACTATGGGCGCGCGTACTCCAAGCCGTGCCCGATTCAAAATTGCTGCTCCTCGCGCCAGCCGGCGCTTCACGTGCGCGCACAAAAGCCAGACTGGGCGTCACGTCGGAACGCGTGGAATTTGTCTCGTACCGGCCACGCGCGGAATATTTGAAACTGTATCACGGCATCGATCTCTGCCTCGATACGTTTCCCTACAACGGCCACACGACCACTCTGGACGCACTCTGGATGGGCGTGCCGGTGGTGAGTCGGGGTGGAGCAACGGCGGTTTCACGGGCCGGGCTCAGTTTGATGACGAGCCTGGGTCTGCCCGAATTGGTAGCGGAAAATCCTGCGCAGTTCGTCCGGCTCGCGGTGGAACTGGCGCAGGATCGGAAACGATTGGTGAAGTTGCGCGCAGGGCTGCGTCAACGCCTGACTCAATCGCCCCTGATGGACGCCGCGCAATTCAGCCGCACTATCGAGCGCGCCTACCGGACCATGTGGCAGGGCTGGTGCACGAGCCGCGCCTCCGGGGTCAAACCGTAGGCTCAGGAGTCCCGCCGTTTCTTGCCGTCCGTGACGCCGGGAATGGGCAGCGGCGAAGTTTCAACTCCAGCTACCTTGCGATTGCGATAAATGTCGTAGTCCGGAATCAGCCGGTCGTAGGTTTTGTCCATCAGTGGCGACGAAATGATAAAATCAGCCGAGGCTCGATCGCAAGCGATCGGGATATTCCAGACGACCGCCATGCGCAGGAGAGCCTTCACATCGGGATCATGCGCCTGCTGTTCGAGCGGGTCCCAAAAGAAAATCAGGAAGTCGATTTCGTTGTCCACAATCTTGGCGCCGATCTGCTGATCGCCGCCGAGCGGGCCGCTTTGCAGCTTGTGGATCGGAAAACCCAATTCCCGCTCCAGGAGCGTCCCGGTGGTGCCGGTGGCGTAAACCTTGTGATGCGCCAGCAGATCGCGGTTGAACTTGGACCACTCGACGAGTTCGACCTTCTTGTTGTCGTGCGCGACCAGGGCGATCTTCTTGTTCAACTCCATCGTGATTGTTTTATAGGCCATAAAAAAAGAATGAGCTGCGCGAAACCGGGTGGCTCGCCTCCGGCTGTTTGATGAACGACTCCATCCCAGTTGTCACTCGGCGTTTAGGGAAATCCAAACGTTTGCGGCGATCGCACCCCGGAAGGAAAGATAGAAAACGGCTTTATTGCACGCCAGATGTTCCTCGGCCGCTGGACGCTCCTGCGCCTCCAAGGTGCCGGTTTCTTTTGAACACTCCTGCGACCCCAATTCGTGCTCTGCCGGTAACGCGGTCGCAAGTACGAGTTGATCGATGCGGAATACGAGGCCAGCAATAAAAGCGTCCTCGGGTTCCCAACGCCGGCTTAAGGCGGCTATCCGCTTGCTGGCCACCGCCCGGGCTCGCGATTGGGACCAGAACCGACCAAAGTCAAAGCTCGCGCATCCTTGGTGATGTTTTTTGATATGATCGAAAACGACAGAGCGAGGAGTTGTGTACCGCGCATAGCCTAAGCCTACGATCCATGCAAAAGACTTGCCCACGAAACACACGAACAGCACGAAAATCAGACGGATGCGCCGCGATTCATGATCCTATTCAGTCCACCCGTTAGGTGAGATAAAAGCCGGATGGGGTTTGCCCGGAACTGCTTCTTTTCGTGTCATTCGTGGGTTTCGTAGGCCACTCCGATTGCATCGTTACGTGGCTTAGTTGCTGTCACCTCAGGCATGTTCGCCTCGGCCAAATCTGCGGGACTTGTCGCCCATTTGATCAAATAGATTAATGTTCAGGCTTTGGATGCCACTTTGGCGGCTGTGCTTCCTCAAGATTCCGCGGCTAATTTGCCACGCCGCCTGCATAAAACGTACGATGGCATCGCGAAAGACGAAGAGTGCCGAGCAAGCTGCAATGCTCGCATTAGCTCTCGCAGATTTTGCTGCGGCACTCACACTGCAGTGAATGGCATTCGATCAGAATTCCTTGGGTGATCCGGCCCGGTTGTCTGCGCTGACCGACCTCAAGCTGCTCGACTCTCCGGGCGAAGCTGGTTTCGACCGGCTAACCCGACTGGTGCAGCGTTTCCTGCTAGTGCCTGTTTCGTTAGTCTCATTTGTTGATGACCGCCGACAGTTCTTCAAGTCGGCGAGTGGGCTCGGCGGTTGGGCGGGTGCAGCGCGGGAAACCAAACTCACTCACTCATTTTGCCAGCACGTTGTCACTTCAAACCAGCCCCTCATTGTGGCCGATGCGCGGGAGCATCCTTTGCTTGGCCAGAATAGCGCGATCCCGGACTTGGGAGTAATTGCGTATTTAGGATTTCCGATTCGCACGCCCGACGGCTTCGTCCTCGGCTCTTTTTGCGCCATTGATACGAAACCGCGGGCGTGGTCCCAATCGGAAATTGAGTTAATGGCCGACTTGACAGAATTGGTCGCGACCGAAATAGCCATGCGCTGGCACAACACCGGACATCAACGAGCGTTGCAAGCCAGCGAAGCGGAACTGATCAAAGCCAGCCAACTGCAACGAGCAGTTCTAGACGGTACCGCCTACAGCATTGTGGGAACCACAGTTGATGGCACGATCCAAGTATTCAATGCGGGGGCAGAGAAAATGCTGGGGTTTCGACGCGACGAAATGGTCGGACAATGCACTCTAGCAGCCATCCACGTCCTCGCTGAAATGGAGACGCGGTCAGCCGAACTGTCACTTGAATTGGGGCGGTCGGTGGAACCTGGATTTGGCGCACTGGTGGCTCACGCGCGTTTGGGGACAACCGAGGAGCGTGAATGGACATATGTGCGAAAAGATGGCAGCCATTTCCCGGTGGTCGTGAACGTCACGGCGCTGCGGGACCAGCAGGACAAAATTACCGGTTTTCTCGGAGTCGCGCGTGATATCACCGCAAGAAAAGCCTTCGAGAATGCGCACGAAATGGTGGTGGGCCGGCTGGCCAAGCTCGGCTCCCAAGTGCCGGGCATGATCTATCAGTTTAGGTTACGCCCCGACGGCAGCAGCTGTTTCCCCTATGCGAGCGCAGGCATTCGGCAAATTTATCGGGTGTCGCCGGAGGAGGTCTCGGAGGACGCAAGCCCAGTTTTCGCGATCCTGCATCCCGACGATCTTGCTTCGATCTCGGCATCAATCCAAACGTCCGCTGAAACTCAACAGCCTTGGAATCATGAGTACCGTGTCCTTTTTCCGGACGGGACGGAACGGTGGCTACTCGGGCAGTCGACGCCCGAGCGCGAGAGGGATGGGAGTGTGCTCTGGCATGGTTTCATCACCGATGTCACCGAGCGCAAGCGACTGGAGGAACAGGTTAATCGCGAACATGCATTGCTTCGCTCGGTAATCGATCTTCTGCCCGTCAGCATTTATTTAAAGGATCAAGAGAGCCGTTTCCTTATGGCCAATCAGATCATGGCACGATTTTTCGGGAGCAGCAGCGCTTCCTACCTAATCGGCCGACAGGACCAGGACTTATTTCCTGCGGAAGCGGCCGCTGTGTTTCGGAGGGATGAAGAAGCGGTATTGTCCGGAGCAATGATTCGGGAACAAGAGGAGATCATTACCTTCCCCAGTGGCGAGAAGCGGGCGTTTCTCACCACTAAAGTGCCGTTCTGCGACCTCCACGGAAAGATTATCGGTATATTAGGAACAGGTGTCGACATCACGGAACGCAAGCAGATGGAAGCCTCAATGGAGGAGAGTGAGGCCCGCTTCCGGCAGGCCTTCGAATTTGCCGGGATCGGCATGGCGATAGTCGGCCTCGACGGTCGATGGATCAGGGTGAACCATTCGTTGTGCGAAATCGTCGGGTATTCAGCTGACGAATTGATCAAGAAAACTTTCCAAGATATCACCCATCCGGATGATCTCGATTCCGATCTACGCCACGTCCAGGACTTGTTGGATGGCGTTGAACGATTCTACAAGATGGAGAAACGGTATTTTCATCGAAGCGGCCGGACGGTTTGGATCAAGCTCACTGCGTCACTCGTCAGAAATATTGCGGGAGCACCGGTGCAATTTGTTTCTCAAATTGAGGATATTACGGCGCGACGGGAAGGCGAGTTAGCCCTGGCAACCGCCCAGCGTGAATTAATCGAACGCAACCGGGCGTTGGAAATCGAAACCCTTCGCGCCCAAGCGGCCGATCGGACGAAGAGCGAATTTCTCGCGAATATGTCGCACGAATTGCGAACCCCGCTCAACGGAATTATCGGATTCACTTCGTTCCTCGCCGGAGAAAAGCCCGGGGCATTGAATGACAAACAAAAGGAATTTTTAGGCGACGTCCTGAACAGCAGCCAGCATTTGCTGCGCTTGATCAATAATCTCTTGGATCTGGCAAAAATCGAGGCAGGGAAAACCGAACTCACACTCGAACCTTTTTCACTCCGTGCATCGATTGAAGAAATCGCGAGCGGGTTGCGACCACTGATCGAGGAAAAAAAACACCATTTTCTTGTGACTGTCGAACTCGACAACGATGTGGTCACGCTTGACCAGCATATGGTCAAGCAGGTGCTCTATAATCTGGTCTCAAATGCGATTAAGTTTACCGGAGAAGGTGGTACTATTGCTGTTACGGCGCGTTTGGTCGGAGACGCACAATTCGAACTCCGCATCTCCGACACAGGAATAGGGATAAAGAGCGGGGATTTCGGGAAGCTTTTTGTGGAGTTTCAGCAGCTGGAAGCAAGCAGTACGCGACGGCACGACGGGACCGGGCTCGGCTTGGCCCTGACCAAAAAGATGGTCGAACTGCAAGGGGGGCGGATCGCGGTCGAAAGTGAATTGGGTAAAGGCAGTACCTTTAGCATCTTCTTTCCTTTGAATTTCCGTGAGGGAATGAAGTTATGAGCCCTAGTCCGTTTAACGCGTTATATTGGCTGGAGCGTGTTCCTGCTGGCCGGTGGCGGCGCTGGACCGAGATACTCGGATTGGCCATCGCATATTTTCTCGCGGCCAAGATCGCACTCCTCCTCGCCATTCCGCCCGGCTACGCGACTGCGGTCTGGCCACCAGCCGGCATCGCGTTGGCTTGCCTCCTGAGAGGTGGCAAACATCTATGGCT
>JAYVMJ010000494.1:0-2029 GCA_043759025.1 Verrucomicrobiota bacterium
GTGCTGCCGCTCAGCGTCAGCGCCTGTGCGACACTGGCTGCAAGGGCCAGCCCGATGGCCGACCCGACGATTAACCTTAATCGATTTTTCATATTTTTATTTGGTGTTTATGTTGCACTGAACACCGGTCACGTCGGCGACCGGATAAGCTGAGCAATGAACGGGGATTTTCCACCGGGCACTTACAGACAAAAAACCTGATTCGCCCGCGCGACGGGGCAAGTGCGGAGTAGGCGCGAACGCCCTGATCACTGGATAGGGGAAAATCTTGGCAAAGGATGCGGTATTATTGTTCATGCTAATTCAAAAACAGTTTGCGCGGACTTCGTATCCCCGGGATCAATACGCAGCCCGGGGCGGCTTTACTACCTGACGGGCCGTTGCCGCGATGATCCGGAGGTCCAATTGAAGCGACCACATGTTCACGTAGCGGAGATCATGATCGATTCGCTTCTGCAGGAGCTCAGGCCGCCCCACGACTTCACCACGGTATCCCTCACTCTGAGCGAGACCGGTGATTCCCGGTTTCACAAAATGACGCATGTAATAGGAACCGACCATCTCGGCAAACTTCTCGTCGTGCTCGAGTAAATGCGGCCGAGGACCGCTTACACTCATTTCGCCCAACAAAACATTAATGAACTGGGGAAATTCATCGAGGCTGGTTTTCCGCAGGACTCGCCCAAAGGCAAACACTCGGTGATCGTTGCGAGTAGCTTGGGTGCCACGTTGATTTTCGCAACCGACATGCATCGTGCGATATTTGAAGATGTGAAACTTCTGGCGGTTAAGTCCTGAGCGTTCCTGCCGGTGAAAAACCGGCCCGCGCGATTGCAACCGGTGCGCGATCGCAACCAGCAGCGTCAAGGGCGGCAAAACGAGGCAAACCATGGGAATGGCGACCGCGAGATCCAAGGTCCGCTTCACCAGGCAATTGATCGGGTTGTCCAGCGGCTCGGCCCCATGTGCCGCGAAGGCAAACTGATGATTGCACTCAACTGCGGACATGTCCTCGCCAAATGTTGATCGTAAATCGAGAAAGTAGCGAACCCGGCAGCCAGCGTGCTCGGCTTCCTCCAATACGAGGCGCGTTTCCTCCTCGGTAAACTCGCGGCGGTTAATCACGACTTGATTGATTTGTTGATCAGCCAGGATCTGGCGCAGCTGATCGACTGATCCCAATGGGGCGATCTCGCCGCTGGTCGTTCCGGCCGTCTTTCCAAGGGGCGTGATACACCCCACTACCAACTGGCCAAGGTATGCACGGCTGGAGAGCCAGGCCTGCAAACGCCGGGCATCCGGCTCTGAAGCCAGCACCACGGTGCGAAATTTCACCGAGCGAAACAGGAATGACGCGAGGCGACTCGGCATCAGCCAGTTTCCGGTGAGCAGCGCGCCCCCGGAGAGCATCACAAACCACGCCACAAATTCACGGGAGACCGCAACATCTCTCGTGGCGAACGCCACCGCGCAGAGGACGGCAAGTAAACGAAACATTTGCTGTCTGGTCAAATGACAGGCTTCCATGAAAGTCAGGGTGCCAAGGCGCGCTGCCACGCCCTTCAAAGCATGATGATTCCAGATCATGGCAAAAACCACCCCCATCAGGTAAACGCTCCAGTTAATTCCGACGTTAAACTGAATCCACCCCGTCATTCTCACCGCCCCCACTTGGACCAGAAACAATGCTACGATTGCCACGTCCAAAAAGAGCCCGTGCAAAAAAACCAATCCGTCCTGTCTGTGCTTAAGCATGGTGTTGTTGTGTTGGCGGGGTAATGAGCAAAGCTTAAGGTAATCCGTAAAAATCGGGAATCGGGACACCCCTGCAAAAGCGGTCAGGTCAACGCGCAAACTTTTCTCAGGCCGCGCATGAGGGAGTGCATCAGGCAAACCCTGATTATCAGGCGAGAATCCGGAACTGGCTTGCGCGAAGTCCGCCGTCTCGACCAATCAATCCCAGCACAAAATACGCATGAATTCGGCCGCCGTTATTTCACCCTTCCCAGCCGCTCCCGGTTCCCTCGCG
>JAYVMJ010000495.1:0-2390 GCA_043759025.1 Verrucomicrobiota bacterium
TGCCAAGATCGAACGCTGTCGTCGCCGGCTCGAGGCCATCCAGCCCGGTTGCACCCGGCGCAAGCCGCGCAAGAAGGCTGCGCGATAAATGTATAGTCATTTCAGCGACAGAACGAACACTAGCGCCAGTCGCGCCGATTTCTGGTGAGCGGGCGACGGCGCGAGCTCGGCCGCAGGAGCGTACTTTCCGACTCAGGCGTTGGCCAGAAGGTTGGCGGTATTGAGATGCTCGACGCCGGTGTATTTCTGCGACTGTTCATCGGCATGATAGCTCGAACGAACGAGCGGGCCTGACTCGACGACGCCAATCCCGAGCTCCAGGGCGAATTTTTTCCATTGCGCGAACTCTTCAGGTGGAGCCCACCGGTCGATTTTCCAATGTTGCGGCGTGGGCTGGAGGTATTGCCCGAGCGTGAGAATATCCGTTTTGTCGCTGGCGATGTCGCGCAGCGTTTGTGCGATCTCGTCCTGGGTTTCGCCCAAGCCGAGCATGATGCCGGTTTTGGTGGTGAAGCCGCGACCCTTGGCGTGACGGAGCACTCTGCGGCTGCGATCATAGCGGGCTTGGACGCGAACGGGGCGTTGGAGACGTTCGACTGTTTCGACGTTGTGGTTGAAAATGTCGGGCTTGGCGTCGAGGACGAGGTCAACTTGATCGAGGTGCCCCTTGAAATCCGGCACGAGCACCTCGATGGCGCATTGGGGATTTTTGTACTTCGTCGCCCGAATGGTGGCGGCCCACACGCTCGCTCCACCGTCCTTGAGATCGTCGCGGGCGACGGAAGTGATGACGCAGTGGCGCAGCCCCATTTTTGCGACCGCATCGGCGACGCGGGCCGGCTCGCCGAGATCGAACTCAGTTGGACGTCCGGTCTGGATGGCGCAGAAATTACACGAACGCGTGCAGATATTTCCAAGGATCATCACGGTCGCGGTACCGCGCGACCAGCATTCGCCGATGTTGGGACACTGCGCGCTTTGGCAGACCGTGTGGAGTTTGTTCTCCTCGACGAGTCGACGGGTTGCCTGATAGGCGGGCCCATTGGGCAGTTTGGCGCGGAGCCAGTCGGGTTTGCGGTTGGAAGGCGTCATGGACGAAAATGAAATTGGGAAATTTAGTGACTAATGCACACTCATTTCTCAGGAATCATCGTGCCTTTCCCGGGGCTTCATTGCTGCTGGCGATTAGTTGATGGGAATGAGTGTGTTCGAGCAAAAATTGGGGTAAGAGACGCCAGAATTCGGTAGAGACAACTTGCTTCACCTCGGCCAAAGGGACGGCATGGCCGAGCTCCACCTGCATGGAAGTGACGGTGCCGTCGGTGATGCCGCAGGGAACGATGCCGCTGAACGCGGTGAGGTTGGGATTTACGTTGAGCGCGAAACCATGATAGGCGGTCCATTTTTTAACTGCGACGCCGATCGCGGCGATTTTGCGGGTGCCAAGCCAGATGCCGGTTTTGCCGGCGCGACGATCGGCGGCGAGGCCGAAGGTGCCGACCGTGTTGATCAGCACCTGTTCGATGAGCCGGAGGTACGCGTGGAGATCTTTGCGCGGAGCGAGATTCACAATCGGATATCCGACGATCTGGCCCGGCCCGTGGTAGGTGATGTCACCGCCGCGATTGCTCTGGGTGACGGTGATGCCCCGTCGCGCAAGCTCGTGGGCATCCCAAATGAGATGCTGCGCGGAATCCTTGCGCACGCCGAGGGTGTAAACCGGGTCGTGTTCGGTGAGGACGAGGGTATCGGCTATTTCACTGGAATTGCGGCGGACGACGAGGGCATCTTGACGCTTCCAGGCGTCCTCATAGACGGTGCGACCCCAGTCGAGAGTGGAAAAATCAGTGTTTTTCGTCTGTTCTGTCATCCAAACGGCAAGGTGTCATCGATAGTCCGGAGGCACAAATAGAATCAAACCGATCTTGTCCCGTAGCCGGAGTTGCGTTCCATTTGAAAGATATGAGTTCGAACCGATTGCTTCGTTTGTTTTTTGTGACTGCATGCGTGTTTTTTTCGGCCGCATTCCTGCGCGCGCAGCAGGCCAAAACCTGGTTGATGTTGAATCCCTATTCGCAGGAGTCTTTGTTTGCGACGGATCCCGCCGAGCAGGCGAATCTGGCCAAGGCGGGTTGGAAAACCAACGGTGAAGGGTATTTACTGGCTAGTCCGGTGGAGGGATCCGTTCCGATGGAACGCATGGTGAAGGCCACCGAGAAAGGCATTGACCGGATCTTCGCCACCTCGGCCGCCGCCGTGAGCGCGGCGAAGAAAGCAGGCTACCACAGCGAAGGGGTGATGGGAAACGTTTCAGCCGTTCGGCGGGCGCGGGACATGATTCCCGTTTATCACCTTACCCAAGGTGAGCGAAACCTTTGGTTGATCGACAA
>JAYVMJ010000496.1:0-3380 GCA_043759025.1 Verrucomicrobiota bacterium
GACGCCGATGTTCTTCTTCAAGAATCCAAACGGGAAAAGCGAACCCACCGCGCGGAGTTCCACGAACGCTTCTCCGCGCTGCGTCGGTTTCACCAGCCACTCGAGCGTCGTCTCACCGCGCGGCTCAATCCGTTCGCGTACGAACACCCGGCCGCGAACGATCAACGTGTCCGCCGCCGCGAGGATTTCCCGCACGCTCAACTCGCGATCGGGTTTTTCAGGAAGCGGCGCGCGTTTCGGCTGCGTCGCCATCTCCGCCCACAAACTATAGGTGGGCAACCAGCGCTTCCGATTTTGAAACTCGACCGCCACCATCGCCTCGTGGCCCACGCGCCACGGCCCCTGGGGCGACAGACGCCAGCACACTCCCGTGAAATTAAACCACGACAACAACCCGCTCAACAGCAGGCACGCCAGCAGCAGGGACAAGGTAATGAAAAGAATATTGCTCGACGTATTGTAAGCCGCCGTCCCAATCCCCATCGCCAAAACCATCAGAAACAATCCGGGCACGGTCGGTGAAATCCGATGACGCCGCGCCGGAAACACGAGCCCCCACAGCAATCGCTTCGCTTCAAATCGCTGCCCGCGCGTTTCCAGTGCGCCCGGCCCTTGCCATGCGTGAGTCTTGCTTCGGTAGGGGCGGTTGCCCTCAACCGCCCGGTCCGCGCCACGCATATCAGAGCCAACGCGGGCTTCATTCCGGAGGCCGTTGGGGGCAACGGCCCCACCCTTTGCGATCGCGTTCATGCTATACGGGCAACGCGATCGCCCCGATAATCCGGCGCAGCGCCGCAAGTACGGCACGCCGCTCCTCCAGCGCATCCGAGGTTTGCCGCGCGAGCGACAGCCGGTGAATGAGCACCGGCCCGCTCATTTCCTGCACGTCCCCGGGAATCACGAAATCCCGTCCGAGGACGAGCGCGCGTGCTTGGGCGGCGACCCGCAGCGACAGTCCTCCGCGCACGCTCACGCCGGCCTTGAATTCCGACTCGGTGCGGGTCGCGGTGACGATTTTCAAAATATAATCGAGCACGCTGTCCTCGACGAAAACCTTTCCCGCGAGCGCCTGCATTTTCAAAATATCGGACCGCGTCACCACTGGATTCAACGCGATCGCATCATAGCCGACCCGAGGCGCGCGCAGGATATCCAACTCGTCCAACGGCTGCGGATACCCCATCTGCACGCGCATGAGAAACCGGTCCATCTGGCTCTCCGGCAGCGGAAACGTTCCCTCGTAGTCCACGGGATTTTGCGTCGCGACCACCATGAACGGCGAACCGACCGCATGCGCCTCGCCGTCGACCGTGACCTTGCTCCGATCCATCACTTCCAACAACGCCGATTGGGTCTTGGGCGTCGCCCGGTTGATTTCGTCGGCCAGCACGATATTCGCGAACACCGGACCCGGCTTGAAAATAAACTGCTTCACTGTCTCATCGTAAATGGAAACCCCAGTGACGTCGCTCGGCAGCAGATCGCTCGTGAACTGGATGCGCGAAAACGCGCAATCCATCGAGCGGGCCAAGGTGTAAGCGAGGGTCGTTTTGCCCACGCCCGGCAGATCCTCGATCAACAAGTGACCGCCCGCGAGCAGGCACACCAACGATTGTTCGATGACGTCGTCCTTACCCTTGATGGTCGCACGCATGTTGACCTTCAAGCGTTCGAGCAAAGCGCGGGTAGAAGCTACTTCAGCGGCAGGGGCAAAATCACTCATTGGCCGGAAGCTAGTCATCCGCATGACCGGTGCAAACGGATATACAGTTAGCACAACGCGGGATTTGCGAACGAACCGTCCCGGCTGCGAGCGGCGGCGTGAACATCACCCAAAATGGGCGGTTTGAAAACCATGGCTGCATTTCTTAAAAAAGCCGGTGATCCGTGGGACGGAGCGCCGGCGTGAACGCCTAGGTTTGGATGGGTGGTAATCAGAGCGACGGTTCGACCTGGTCTTTCATCCGGAAGCTTTTCCCATCAATGCCGACGGTCTCGGCGTGGTGCAGCACGCGGTCTAAAATCGCGCTGGTGATGCCGGCGTCGTGGTTGGATACTCGGGCCAGTGCTTGTAGGCTTTGTTGGTCGTGAAGATCAGTGAGCCGCGTTCGTAGCGTTGGCTGATCACTTGGAACAGCAGATCGGCACCGGTTTTGTCGAGGGGCAGGTACCCGAGTTCGTCCAAAATCAGAACAGCGGACGCGAGAGGATTGGCCCAAAAAGATCAACGAACTCCAGGTCAAAAACCTGCTCCGCCTGATCCGCGCCAGCGCTTCTGCGTGGCGCCGTGCCGTCGACTCCGTCAACGCCGGCGATTTCTGTCAAGCGTCACGTCATGACCCCGTATGATCGCTCCCAGGCATAATTCGCAGCGGCCGTGGCTCGCAATCGCAGCTCAGGGATAGTTGTCACAACTCCACCAACAGACAACACCCACGGGTTGCTGGAGGAGGACGAGTTAGGAGCGATGGTTTCTCCCATGCCATGGCTCCCGTTGGCCAAAGGGTCCAGGTCGTTCCACCGTCGATCGAGTATTCGACGGAAGCATAAGTGGCCTGCACCACGAGTGCAGGACGCACGGTGATGTTGAAATTCAAAGTCGTCGCCAAATAAGGTTCGCCCGGGGCCGGCGAATAACTCGCCGCCCGACTGATACAGGAGCCGTCTATGCCGCCGCCGGCGTCAAGCTGCTGCTGCCAGTCGAGACCACGAGGTATGACGCAAAAGCGACCGCCGACAACAAGCCGAAGGCAATGAATGTAATTTTGAAAGTTTTCATTTAGGCGGCGCCCCCGTTGTTATTCTTCACGTTGCTGAACCGGCGGACAAAAAAGAGGAACGCGAACATAGCCAGCCAGAGCGGGCTGATTGCTCCGCCCCCTCCTCCTCCCCCACTTGGGGTGGGCGTCGGAGTAGGTGTCGGGGTGTTGTCCGAGCCTTCGGTGAGAGCGAGTGTGGTCACATTTGCGCTGGCATCGATTTTACGGATCGCCGAATTCCCCGTGTCCGTGACGTAGAGATTGCTGCTGCCATCGATCGTTATCCCGCGGGGTCCGTTAAACATCGCTGCGATGCCCTGCCTGTCACGGAAACCGGTCGAACCAGCCTGTCCGGCGAAAGTGGATACGGCTCCTGCGGTCGACACTTTCAAGATCTGTGAATTGCCTTGATCCGCGATGTAGAAATTCCCGCCGTTATCTGCGACCATTCCCCCCTGGCATAGCCATTCCCATTCCGGCAACTTGCGTTGCATTACCGCCTGATATTTTCCACAGTGAACCACTTGAGAGTGCCGAGTTCTTGCGTGGTGGTCAGGGTTAGGCGGCGAGGCAAGTTCCCTCGATGCGCTCTAGATCAAGGCGTGCGCGGAGGAATAACTC
>JAYVMJ010000497.1:0-5850 GCA_043759025.1 Verrucomicrobiota bacterium
TCCCGCCCGTGTTCGCCCGGGCCCACGGGCCAGAGGCCCGTGCCACTTCCCAACCAAGCCGAAGCAAGCTTCGAGGTATCGGACCCACAGGGAATGAACGTAATGATCGAGGAAAGCGCGAGCAGTCCGACGATGCCGCCGGCGCGCCAGATAAGTTGTGGGTCAATCTTCATGGAATTAATGCGACAGCTTTACGACCGCGTTGCGGGCGCGTTCGAGGAAAGCCGATTTCGTTTCGTCGGACTTGAGCTGCAACGGCGTGCCGAGCGACAAGCTTCCGAGCAGCGGCACCGGAAGAAAATCTCCCTTAGGCAAAATTCGATTCAGGTCCTGTAGATAGATGGGAATGAGCACGACGCCGGGTCGGGCCTTCGCGAGGTGATGCCGCCCCGACTTGAAATCGTGGACTGTGCCGTCGGGACTGCGCGTGCCTTCGGGAAATGCGATTGACGAATCGCCGGCGTCGAGCGCGGCCAGCATGGGCTCGAGTGGATTGGTCGCGACGGTGACGCGTTTACGTTCGATCAACACCGCATTGAAGAAATTCCCGGCGATTCGCAGGCGGCGCGCGCACGCCTTGGCCGAAAATCGCTTCCTGCATCCGCAAAACCATCGGGCCAGCGCTCGCCAACATTCTTTCCCTCCGAAACGGCGTTCAAAACCTCTCGAGCCACGCGATCCTCGCAAAAACCCACTCGGCTATGAAATAAGCGGGCTAGGCACAGCCACCGGAATTTGTCCCGCACTTTCTTTCAACCTTATGCCCAAGAACTATCAAGCCAGCTGTAGAAATCTGCCGTGCCCTCACGTAGGTGAGGCCGGCTTTTTTCTTTTCACGCGCAAGGGGAGCGTTGATCCTGCGCTCACCTTCCAGCAATGGCCGCTCCCAACCGCACCCGGATTTCCTCAAAGAATTCTTCCAAGTCAGTCCTGATTTGCGGTGGTGGAATCAGTGGCCTCTGTTGCGCCTATTATCTCGCCCGCGATGGCTTTCGCGTGACGCTGCTCGAACGCAGCGCGGAGAGTGGCGATTCCTGTGCCCACGGCAGCGCGGGTTATATTTCCCCGAGCCACGTCGTTCCGCTGTCGTCGCCCGGCATGGTGGGCAACGCGCTGCGGGGCATGTTGGATTCCAGCAGTTCCTTTTACGTGAAGCCGCGCCTCGATGGCGAACTGATGCGCTGGGGCTGGCTCTTCGCGCGCGCCTGCACGAAGGGACATACACGCCGGGCCGCGCCTTTGTTGCGCGATCTTTGCCTCGGGAGTCGGCAGCTTTTTGTGGAGTTGGCGGATATTACAGGAAATTCCTTCGAGTTGAAAACGGAGGGCTTGCTCAACTTGTGCCATACTCAGCAGGCGCTCGATCACGAGGCGGGGGGATTGGCGACGCTCGCTCGCGAGCTGGGCATCGAAGCGCAGGTGTTGAGTGCCACGCAAACCGCCGCCGTCGAACCGGGCGCACGCCTTAATGTTGCCGGTTCGGTTTATTTTCCCATCGACGCCCATCTCACGCCGCGAAAATTTATTCCCGCGCTGGTTGGTCTGCTCCACGAGATGGGAGTGCGGTTCCAATGGAACACGAGCATCTACGGATGGCGCACCTCCGGCGGTTCGCTGGCGGGCGTGCAAACCACGGCCGGCGATTTCGTCGCCGATGAATTTGTGCTGACTGGCGGTTCATGGTCGCCGGGGATGGTCGCCGGACTTGGCCTCCACCTGCCGATGCAACCGGGCAAGGGGTACAGCCTCACCATTCAGCAACCGAGGTTTCAGCTCTCGAAATCGATGATTTTGAAGGAACGACGCGTGGCCGTAACCCCGATGGGTGACGCTTTGCGGTTTGGCGGCACGATGGAGCTCAGCGGCCACGACAGCCGGGTCCGGCCGGAGCGGGTGCAACAGATCATCGCAGCGGCCCGTTTGTATTTCCCCGATTTCACCGCCGCCGACTTTGAAGGGCTGCGCCCATGGTTTGGCTATCGTCCGGTTTCGCCTGACGGTTTGCCCTACCTTGGACGCCTGAAAAAATTTTCCAACCTCACGACCGCGTGCGGCCACGCCATGCTTGGGGTCACGCTGGCGCCGATCAGCGGATTGCTTGTGTCCGATGTCATCGCTGGTCGGAAACCGCCCATCGATCTGCGGATGCTTGATCCGAATCGCTATAGTTAGCGCGGTGACGCTTTACCCTGCGGATAACGTGCTTCCATAAATCTCCGACTTGCGCCGTTCCTATTTTAGCGAAGTGTATCAGGATGAAACCAGACGGCGTCTCACTCATTGGTTTTGGCTCCGGCGCTCCCGGAGACAAAACTTTCCAGGCATTCGATCCAGCGCGCGGAATAAATTTCGACCCGACCTTTTCCTCGGCGTCCGTCGCGGACGTCGAGCGCGCCGTTCAACTCGCGTCGGCCGCTGCACCGGTGTGGGCAAGATTCTCCGGAGCGCAGCGCAATAAGTTCCTTCGCGCGATCGCTGATCACATGGATGCGAACTCCGCCGATCTCGTGGCGCGCGCGATGTTGGAGACCGGCTTACCTGAGGCGCGATTGAAGGGCGAGGTGGCGCGCACGTCGGGGCAATTGCGGCTGTACGGCGGTGCGGCCGAGCGCGGCGACTGGCTCGACGCCCGCATCGATCTGGCGCAGCCGGATCGCAAGCCGTTCCCGAGACCCGATCACCGGTCGATGTTGCGGCCGCTGGGACCAGTCGTCGTATTCGGCTCCAGCAATTTCCCTTTCGCTTACTCCGTCGCGGGCGGTGACACCGCCTCGGCCTTCGCGGCCGGCTGTCCAGTGATCGTCAAGGCGCATCCGGCGCATCCGGGCACCGGCGAAATGGTGGGTCGGTTGATTCTGCACGCGGTGCGGGATTGCGGCTTACCCGAGGGAACATTTTCGCTGTTGTTCGATGCTGGCTTTGAAATCGGCCAGGCGCTGGTGAAGCATCCGCAGGTGAAGGCCGTTGGCTTCACTGGCTCAATCAAAGGCGGCCGCGCCTTGGCCGATTTGGCCGCGGCGCGTCCGGAACCCATTCCCGTCTACGCGGAAATGGGCAGCATCAATCCGGTCTTCATTTTACCCGGGGCGATTGCCGAACGCTCAACGGCGTTGGTGGACGGACTTCACGCGTCGGCCACGCTCGGCGTCGGTCAATTCTGCACCAATCCCGGTCTCATTGTGCTGCAGCGTTCCCCTGACGCCGAAGCCTTCGTGAAGGCACTTGCGACGAAGTTGGCCGTCACAGCCGAAGCCCCCATGCTCACCGCTGGAATTCAAAAAAACTTTGCGAGCAACACCTCGGTGCGGGGCCGATTGCCAGGAGTGGCCGAGATCGCGCACGGCAAAGTTGCAACTGCCTGCGGCGCGGCCCCGGTGTGGTTTGAAGCCGACGCACTCACCTTTCTCAGCAGTCATGCTTTGTCCGAAGAAATTTTCGGCCCGAGTTCACTCGTGGTCTGGTGCAGGGACCAAGCGGAAATGCTCGACGTCGCGCAACATCTCGAAGGCAGTTTGACCGCGACTCTTCTGGCTGGAAAAGATGAGAGCGCTGATCAGGTGAAATTAGTGGACGCCCTCGCCGCCAAGGCTGGCCGGTTGGTCTTGAATGGCTATCCCACCGGGGTCGAAGTCAGCAACGCAATCGTCCACGCTGGCCCGTATCCGGCGACAAGCGACGGCGGCCGGAGTACGTCGGTCGGGACTCGTGCGCTCACCCGTTGGGTGCGGCTCATCTGCTATCAATCCTTTAGCGAAGACCTCCTTCCACCCGAATTGCAAAGCGCCAACCCGCTCAATCTGCGGCGGCTGCTGAATGGGGAGTGGAGTAACGGTGCCGTTTAATAGGACCAACAAAAGTTACCTACAGTTAACTGCCGCCATTCTTTCGCGGTAGGCAATTCCCGGATGAGCTAAGCCGCTTATTTCACACTCAGAATGACAACGGGCGATACTCTGCTTGCTGGAGCCGCAGCGACCCCGCTGCGGTTTACGAGCGAACCACGGCGAGGTCGCCGTGCCTCCATGAAACATTCGGCTTAGTTGGTTCGTGATTTGGAACACGCAAACGAGAGCAAGTTTGTGCAGCGAAAAGAAGCCAGATCACGAATGGTGGCAACCTTCCAACACCTCTGAGAAGACGGACAGTGCAACGGTGGATAGGCGTGGCGCATCCTATTTCAATTTTTTGCTTTTGGAAAAACAAGTATTGACGCGTACGGTGTATGGTGGCTCACCATACGGTCGTGCTTCCATTCCGCGTGCAATTCAAACCGGGTCCTCGCAGCTACGATCAAGTTGTCTATGCGGTAAAGAAAGCGCTGATCTCCGGGGCGTTGAAGCCAGGGGATAGCTTTCCGTCAGTGCGGGTCATGAGCCAGGAATTGGGGATTAATCCCAATACCGCGCAGAAGGTGATCGCGGCCTTGGCCGAGGAGCGACTCCTGATTGTTAAACCCGGAATTGGCACCGTGTTGGCGGAAGCCGCCCCTGCCAGCAACGAACAGCGCAAAGCTTTGCTTGGTCACGATCTCGAACGCGTGGTCGTCGAGGCGCAAAAATTGCGGCTCGATTGTGAAGAGCTTGTTCACGCCATCAAACAACACTGGACCCGCTTGAAAGGAAAATAACGATATGAATTCCGTAATTGAAACCCAGGGTTTGAACTACAGTTACGCCAAGGTTGCGGCGGTTCAAGATCTCCACTTATCCGTGCCGGAAGGCAGCATCTACGCGTGTCTCGGACAAAATGGCGCCGGCAAAACGACCACCATCAAGTTGCTGCTCAATCTTCTTCAACCCACCCAGGGTCAGGCGACCATCCTTGGAGTGGACTCGAGCCGGTTGAGCCCCTCCGAATTCGCACAAATCGGTTATGTTTCCGAAAACCAGCAATTGCCCGAATGGATGACGGTACAGCAGCTGGTTGATTTTTGCCGGCCAATGTATCCGTCGTGGGATCCCGCTTTTTGCGCCAAGATGCTCAAGGATTTTTGCCTGCCGCCCGATCGGAAGTTGAAGCACCTGTCGCGCGGAATGAAAATGAAAGTGGCGCTCCTGACTTCGCTCGCCTACCGCCCACGTTTGCTGGTCCTCGACGAGCCATTCACGGGATTGGATCCCTTGGTGCGTGACGAAGTGATTCACGGAATTCTGGAGCTAACTGAACAAGAGAATTGGTCAGTGTTTATTTCCTCCCACGACATCGATGAGGTGGAGCGGTTCGCCGATTGGGTTGGATTTCTCGAAGGCGGCAGGCTCCGGCTTGCCGAGTCGACCGCTGATCTCTGCGGGCGGTTTAAACGACTTGATTGCGTGGTTCCAAATGGAGCGCCCCTTGGCTCGCCCTTACCTCAATCGTGGCTGATTCCGGAAATCAACTCACGCAGCTTTTCCGTCATAGAGAGCAAATACTTGGCAGGTGAAAGCGAACGGCAACTTGCCGGGCTGGTTCCCGGCGTAACTGACGTCACCGCGAGCGACCTTTCGTTGCGAGAAATCTACGTGGCCCTCGCTCGGACCTCAGGCAGCAAACCTTAATTCCCCATCCCATGTCCATGGTCTTCCATTTTTTTAGAAAAGACGTCCGCCACAGCGCCTGGCTCCTGTCCCTCTGGTTTTTGCTATTCGTCCTCGACGGCATTCTTGCCCTGTCGGCGCCTCCGCCGGACATCAACCATTCCGATATGGCTGCGATCCTTGGGTGGGGCCCTCTACTATTTCTGGTCCTGCAATTCCTCGTCTTTGTTGTGCTGCTTGAGAGTGCCGAGTTCTTGCGTGGTGGTCAGGGTTAGGCGGCGAGGCAAGTTCCCTCGATGCGCTCTAGATCAAGGCGTGCGCGGAGGAATAACTC
>JAYVMJ010000498.1:0-6185 GCA_043759025.1 Verrucomicrobiota bacterium
GTGGAATTCAGGTAACTCCACCCGCTGAACGCGAAAATTGTTTTCAGGCCCAGCCATTGCGTGGCGAGAACGGGCACCGTGTAAAATGCCACCGCGATATTCAAAAACACCATCAGCCAAAGCACGGAAAAAATCGCGAGCGCCCAGTGGTTTTGCGCCGGCCAGAGTTTCATCTGCTCCCACGCGAGGCGCCGCCGCTCCGGCGTTTCCGTTCCAAGCGGGACCGGAAGTACCGTCGCGCTTTGGTAGTAGGCATAGGTCCAGCCAAACGGAACGCCGAACACTGCCGCCAAAGGAACGAGCAACGCGCCTGAGGCTTGCAGGCGAAACTGCGCCCAAATTTCCGCGAGCCACCGCCGCGTTTCCCATTTAACCGGCTCATCCCCGAGTCGGCGTGCGAGCAGGGCCGTAGCGAACCGGTGCTGTCCCGCTTTCATCCCACCGAATAACCCGGCCAACAGCAAAGCACCGAGCGCGACCTCTCCGTCTGCCGGGACAAACCATGCGACGTAGGCCCAAAAATAAAGCAGCGCCACGGCAAACGGCCCGGTCGCGGCATAGTACCAAACGAGTTCCCGGCGGTGTCGCCGCAGCAGATGCACCGATTCCTCAATGAGGTCCGACGCGGTAGGTCCGGAATTCGTCTCGGCCATGCGCGCGATCAGGAATCCTTCCTCCGCCAGACCGTCCCTTCATGCACTGACGGCGGGATCGTTTTCAGAAATTGACCAAAACCATAGAACACGACCCACAGTAACAACACGCAGGCAGCGGTCAGAATCGTTTTGCCGACCTGCACGCCCGCTGATTTTTGCTCCGGAATTTTCGCCGCCGCCTCGCCCGCCAAACAGACCGCGCAAAGCAAAACGCCCTCATGCTCAACCACACACTCCCGACAAAAGTGTTCGTTGCACGAAGAGCATCGCGCCACAGCTTCGCGCACGGGATGCCGCACGCATTTTCTCGTGGCGATGACGCTCATGTGGAAGGCAACGGCGGTGGCAGTGGCGGCGGCAGGAGCGGCGGAATTTCCACCGGCGCAGGCGCAGCGCTGGCTTCGACCACTGCTTCCTCCACTGGCGGCATGGTCAGCTCGGCCTGCGCCGCCTCGATCAACGGTTTCAATTCCGCGATAATCCGCCGCGTTTTGGGCAACCGGCTCAGCGACGGAACGCGTTCCTGCTGCACGGCGGTGATCACCACCACGCGACAACCGGTGCCGAGCAGATGATTCCACAGGAACAGTGGAATAAACGCCCCACTCAGGATCGAGTAACCGATAAACCCACTCCCCGCCTGCCGCATGATGACCGCAATGATTAAGGCCAGCACCGATAGCGTGAGGGCGATGTAAGTGCGCCTTCCCGTATGGACGATCAACATGCTCTGGATTTCGCGCAAATAGCAGCGCCGATAAGTCTCGGTGTAACCGGTCGAGGTCAGGTGCAATAAATGATCTCCGCCCAGCCACAGTTGCGACATCACGCCAAACCCGCGATGCAAACGGGTGAGCCTGCGATAAACGGTCGATGGACTGGAGGTCGTGGCGGGCATATCAACGCAAGAGCATTCTTCCGAAGATCACCAGCCAGCCCCCTATTTCCAACGACGCCAGGATGCCCGCGATGACAAACCGGATTTTTTGCCGGCGTGGAACGAGGCTTCCGGGCTTTTTCCATCCGTAGAAACAGAAGACGATGGCCGCAGGCGCGGTGAGCAAGGTGAACGGCCAGATGATCAACGGGGCACCGGCAAGGACGAGCGCGATGTGACTGTACAACACCCGGTGATTTTCCGGCAGTTTGCGGCGATCGGCCCGCGCTTCCAGGCAGGTCGGACAAAATTGCTGGCCGTCGAAAGGCACCCGACACACGGCACAAACGTAGCGGCCGCATCCATCGCACGCAATCTCGGCGCGATTTTGCGCGTGAAAATAGCAATTAGCCTCACCGATCGCCAACGTCGCCGCGCGATCCACGCGTTTCGCCGCCGCGAGCGCCGGAAACCGCAGTTGCTCAAATTCGCTTTCGCACGCCGGGCAACGCACCACATCCACTTTCTGCCAGTAAACCTCCGGTACGGGTCGACTGCATTTCGGACAGGCCAGCTTGGCGACGATCATCGTGTTTTGATCACCCGTGTGTCGCAAATCTGATCGTGGAGCCCTCGTCGCTCCGAATCAAATGCGACCATGATGTAACCGATACACAAAATCATCCCACTCAGCATTTCCGCGAAATAGCGCCCGATGATCCGGCCGGTGGACAACTTCGACCCATTGCCCCGCACCACTTTTAACCCGAGCGCCATTTTCCCCGGCGTTGCGGCGAACCGGCTGAGGAAAAACCAGTAATAAGTCACCGCGAAACCAATCGACAACAGAAACGCCGTGCCTTGGTAGGCCCAAAATTTCCCCGCCACCAAAGGATTATTTGGTTTCGGCTGGAATATAAATTCACCGAAAAAGAGCATCGCCAACCCAAAGTTGATCGCGGTCCCCGCGACCCATCCGACGATGATATCAATCACCTTCGCGAGAAACCGCGGCCAGAAATTTCCGTAAACCATCGTGCCCGGTTGCTGCACGCCCTCGCGCAGTCGCTGGAAAAACTCCTCCTTGTGTTCCGCGCTGACAAATTTTCCCTCGTAGGGAACCATGTCGCGTTGCCAGTAGCGCCCACCGGACGCAGCGCAATTTGCCGTCTCTGGCGCGATTTGTCCGAACGGCTGCCAGTCAGTCATGGTGGCAGACCAGACCATTGTGTCCGTCTTCACCGTTCCATCGGTAATGAGACCTTCGAAGATCCTTGGAGAAACCGGGCCCATGCGATTTCCGCCGTTTGCGTAAAACCATTCCATGGGCGTCTTGTGTGCCCGTGTCGTTTGGCCTCCGCAAATCAAAAGCGAACAAAATGTGTCATCGAGGAGTTCGCTTCCACCGGGGGGCCGTTGAGGGCAACGGTCTCTACCCTACGCGCGAACGAAACGTGTTTGCGTCAATCTCGCGAGGCGGAAGCCAGAAAAAGCTCAAACTCCGAGGCATTTGAGCAAACCACTCGCGGGCGGGGTGGCGTCCCGCCATACATCGCCCGCGCTCCCGGTCTTCCCCGGCTGGAGCCACGGCGACCTCCCCGTAGTTTTGGTCACTTGGCGGTAAGCACGATCTCCGCTCCCAGAAGTTCCGGCGCGTTTGCCTTGATGCGGATTTCTCCGGCTTGATTTCTCGCTCGAAGAATCGCGAGGCCGCGGCCTTCAAACGTGTGATGCGTCAACGCGTGCGGATCCTCGCCATTGCTCAAATCGCCGCTGCCGAGCCCGAGCACGTCAGCCGGTCCGCTCACCTCGAACGTCACCGGCGCCACCGCGCCCACCACGCGCCGGCCGGCCGCATCGACGATGCGATACTCAAGATGACAGATCGCATTGCTGTCAGCGGCCAGCGTTTTCGCATCCGGGATCAGTTCGATCCGCGCGGCCGGTCCGGTCGTTTGCAGCGCGAACTCGGCGACCGGCTGGCCCTTGACCAGCCCGATCGCTTTCAACGTGCCCGCTTGGTAAGGGACATTCCAAGACAGCACGCCCTCCACGGCGTCGGCGACGCGCTGGGTGCCCACGGGTTTTTCGTTCAACACGAGCTGCACTTCCTCGCAATTGGAATAACAGGTCACGTCGACCGAGGCGCCCCGCGGCCAATTCCAAAGTTCCTGCGTGGGGCTGCGCCGCTCGCGGTCGACGGCCGGCTGGCCTTGCGTGATTTTTGCGGAGTCGTCATGTGCGTTCGCCGCGATGTAAACCATCGGCCGGCTGCTCCAGAGACTTTCGCGGAACCAGCCGCGCGGCTTTTTGAAGCCGCACAAGTCGAATAGACCGGAGCCGCTGCCCCGATTCGGCCAGCGTCCGGCCTCGCCGAGATAATCGACGCCGGTCCACAGAAACTGGCCCGAAATGTAGTCGTGGTCGCGCACCGCCAGCCAGGCGCTGTAGTCGTGGCGATTCTCGCTGCCGTAAATCACGCGCTTGGGAAACCGGGCATGATCCGCCGCGTAGCGCTGTTCCTGATAGTTGTAGCCCGCGACGTCCAAAATATCGCCGAAGCCCACGGCGTCCGACATTTGCACGGATGCGAGCGCCGCAGTGACCGGACGGGTTTGGTCAAACCGCTTGACCGCTGCGATCAATGGCGCGCCCAATCTCACGAGTTCGGACGCAGGCGGATTTTGCGGATGATAATTTTTGCCAAGCACCGGGTCCGAATACGGATCGTTCGGCGTGTCGACTTCGTTCCCGATGCTCCAGATGACGACGCTCGGATGATTGCGATCGCGGCGCACCAAGTCCTCCATGTCGCGCACCGACCATTCCAGAAAATCCTCCGCGTATCCATATTTCCCGGGCACGCCGAGCGTCCAGCCTTCGATCCACTTGTTCTTTGCGGGGGTAAACTCGTCGAAGGCCTCGTCCATCACGAGCAGGCCGAGCCGGTCGCAAATCGAAAGGAGTTCCGGCGCCGGCGGATTGTGGCTCGTGCGAATCGCGTTCACGCCGATCTCGCGGAGCAAACGCAGCCGGCGCTCGAGCACCTGATCGGGCACGGCGGCGCCAACGCTGCCGGCATCATGGTGGATGCAGACACCCTTCATTTTGATCGAGCGGCCGTTCAGCAGGAAGCCGCGATCCGCGTCGAACTCGATCGTGCGAATGCCGAATGACGTTTCCGTTTGATCGAGATCGCGACCGCCGGCGCTGACCGTGTTGCGCAAGGTGTAGAGCACCGGCGTCTCGAGCGACCAGCGGCTCGGGTGCGAAAGTTCAAGCGCCTGCGCGATAGTCTGCGTCTGTCCCGCCGGCACGGTCTGGGTCGCCGACCGGCTTGCGACCACGCGGCCGTCCGCCGCGAGAATTTCGGCGCGCAGCTGAATCTCACGCGGCTCGGCCGAGGCGTTCACCACGTCGGTCGCCACCTTCACCGTCGCCGCTTCGTCGGTGATCGTGGGCGTGGTCACGAAAGTTCCCGCTTCGCCGATGTGCAGCCGGTTCGTGAGGGAGAGCCGGACGTGGCGGAAAATTCCCGAGCCGGTATAGAAACGCGAGTCGGCATAGCGCGAATGATCCACGCGCACGGCGATCACGTTGTCGCGACCGACGTCGACGTAGCGGGTCAGATCGAGTTGAAAACTGCTGTAGCCATACGGACGCCCGCCGACGAACTGCCCGTTGATCCAAACCTGCGCGTGATTGTAGATGCCGTCGAACTCGACCGTGACCACACGGTCTTTTTGCGCGGAATCGAGCGAGAAATGCTTCCGATACCACGCGATCCCGCCGGCGGCATAGCCGTTGCCGCTGCCATACTCAACGCGCAACGGCTCCTCTGTGCTCCAGTCATGTGGCACGCTCACGCTGCGCCATTTCGAATCGTCGAACCTCGGCACCATCGACAACGCCGAATCGCTCCGCGAGAAGAGCCAGCCCGCGTCCCACGATTGCGTGAGTCGGGGCGGTTGGCCGGACGACGCGGCGCCGGCCGCGAAAGCGGCGCGGTGGACCGTGCAACAGACGAGGAGGAAGGCGGCGAAAACGAGTAATTTTTTCATAAGGCAGGGGGAAAACGCCGAGAGATTTTCGGCGACGCGATGGAGGTAAAAGAGCGCTGCCCGTCGAAAACGACGCGCCTTTTTAACCGTCAGAGAGAACCCATTGCTTGGCAACCTCGATCCGCGTCCCGCGACCACGGATTATCTCCCAATTGCAGCCAGCCAGCGCAGTTCGCGCGGCAGGCGCAGAGGCCCTCGATGGCCCGGGCTTATCCCTCACCCCTCCTTGCGCCGGCCGCGAAAACGACTTTCATCCTTTCCTATGATTCGCCGCAGCCTGCTTACCCTCGGGATCGTTTTAACCGCCTTGAGCTTCTCTTCTTGCTCACGCCACGAAACCCCGGCCGAGGAGGGCATTCGCACCCAGACATTGTTGGTCGGTAATCTCGCCGAACCACAGGACCTCGATCCCCATATCATCACAGCCTTTACGGATATGAACATCGTCGTGGCGCTCTTCGAAGGGCTCACTGTGCTCGACGAGAAAACCTCCGCCGCGCTGCCCGGGGTGGCCGAGCGCTGGGAGGTCTCGCCCGACGGCTTGGTTTACACCTTTCATCTCCGCTCCACCGCCAAGTGGTCGAACGGCGA
>JAYVMJ010000499.1:0-3936 GCA_043759025.1 Verrucomicrobiota bacterium
CTGAATGCGACGCCGGTGCCGGTGTTTGTTTCCGATTCGCATTTCGGCGTGCCGTCGGAAGGTGCGACCGATATCATCATGGTCGGACCGGGAACCGGGGTGGCGCCATTTCGGGCGTTCATGCAGGAGCGCATCGCGACGGGAGCGAAGGGACGCAACTGGTTGTTTTTCGGCGACCAGCACCGGGCGACGGATTATCTTTACGAGGAGGAATGGCACGCGTGGCAGGCGCAGGGCGCGTTGGCGCGCGCCGACCTCGCGTTTTCACGCGATCAAACGCTGAAGGTTTATGTGCAGGATCGGATGCGCGAAACCGCTGCGGAATTGTGGAGTTGGCTACAGGGCGGCGCGCATTTCTACGTCTGCGGCGACGCGAAACGCATGGCGAAGGACGTGGATCTCGCACTGCATCAAATTATCGAGGAACGCGGCGGACTGAACCTGGCGCAAGCCACCGACTACGTTAAACAGATGAAGAAGGATAAACGTTACCAACGCGACGTGTACTGAGCGGTCTTCGTTGGCCGTGAAATTTTCACGCTTGCCGGAGGCGGTGCTTTCGGTCCCATAACCCTTCCACCCATCATGAATCTGACCTTTAATAATCGAACTGCGTTGGTCACCGGTGCCGGCCGTGGCATTGGCAAATCCATTGCCGAGCTGCTGGCCAAACAAGGCGTAAATGTGATTTGCGTGAGCAAGTCCGCCGAGAGTTGCGGTGCCGCTGCCGCCGGGATCATCGCGGCGGGTGGCAAGGCCAAGGCTCTGGCCGTCGACGTTGCAGACGGAGCCGCCATCGCGAAGGCGAGCGCCGATCTCCTCGCTGAATTTGGTCAGATTGATATCCTGGTGAATAATGCGGGCATCACCAAAGACGGACTTCTCTTCCGGATGTCCGAGGACGACTGGAATTCCGTGCTGACCACCAATCTCACGAGTTGCTATCACTGGACAAAGCATGTGGGCCGTTCGATGACGCAGAAACGGTGGGGGCGCATCGTGAACATTACTTCCGTGGTAGGATTGATGGGGAATGCCGGGCAGTCCAATTATTGCGCCGCCAAGGCCGGGTTAATCGGATTCACGAAGGCGATCGCCAAGGAATTTGCCGGACGCAACGTGACTTCAAACGCGGTTGCGCCGGGATTTATCAAGACCGACATGACGGCCGCGTTGCCGGCAGAAGCCGCGGAGAAAATTACTGCAGTTATCCCGTTGAAACGGCTGGGTGAAGCGGCGGATATTGCCCACATGACCGCCTTTCTTTGTGCGGAGGAAGCCGGTTACATCACCGGACAAGTTTTTACCGTTGACGGCGGCATGGTGATGTGACCCTCTTTATCAAACATTTAGCACCCTTTTTTTAAACTCATGGCTGACCAGAAAACCATCGACCAGCGCGTCAAAGAAATCATCGTTAACCAACTGAACGTTAACGAAGAGCAAATTACTCCACAGGCGTCATTTCTTGACGACTTGGGTGCCGACTCGCTCGACACCGTTGAGTTGATCATGGCCTTCGAGGAAGAGTTTAAGGACGAAATTAAGGGAGAAATTCCCGAGTCCGACGCCGAGAAGTTGCAGACTGTGGGTGACGTCACCGCCTACATTGAGCAAAAGGCTGGCAAGAAATAATTTTGGCTTTTGTTGAAAGCGTTCTACCGTCTGGCCCCAGTGCTGGCAGGTAGGACGCTTTTTCTTTTCCAGCCCTGAATTACCGATGGAAACAGCCTTACCAAAAAAACGAGTCGTGATCACCGGCATGGGCGTCATCGCCTCCCTCGGCCATAACGTGAACGATTTCTGGTCCAATATTCTGGCCGGAAAATGCGGCGTGGATCTGGTCACGCTTTTCGACACGAAGGATTATAGCTGCAAAATCGGCGCTGAAGTGCGCGGTTGGGATGCGACCCAGCACATGGATCCCAAGGAAGTTCGTCGCAACGATCGTTATACTCATTTCGGATTTTGTGCGGCGAAACAGGCGGTGGCTGACGCCAAGATCGACATGACGAAGGAAGATCCGGATCGCGTGGGTGTGATTATCGGTTCCGGGATTGGCGGCATGCTCACGATCGAGAACCAGCACAAGGTTTTGATGGAACGCGGACCACGCAAGGTGTCTCCGTTCATGATTCCCGCGCTCATCAGCAATATGTGCACGGGGCTGGTTGCCATTGAACTTGGCGCACGCGGACCAAACTTCGGTGTCGTCAGCGCCTGCGCGACTGCGACGCACGCCATTGGCGAATCGCTGCGCATGATCCGCGGCGGCGAGGCCGATGTAATGGTTTGCGGCGGGTCGGAAGCTGCCATCACGCCTCTTTCCTACGCCGGTTTCTGCTCGATGAAGGCGATGAGCACGAACAACGAGAATCCGCAAAAATCCAGCCGGCCATACGACCTGAACCGCGATGGTTTTATCATGGGCGAAGGATCCGGGATTTTGGTGATCGAGAGTTTGGAACACGCGCAGGCCCGCGGTGCCCATATCTATTGCGAGTTGTCGGGCTACGCGGCGTCCTGTGACGCTTACCACATTACTTCGCCTGATCCCGAGGGGAAAGGCCTCTCGCTGGCGATGCGCGGTGCGGTCGCCGACGCTGGTCTTAAGCCCGAGAATATCGATTACATCAACGCGCATGGCACATCGACGCCGTACAACGACAAGTTCGAGACGCTTGCGATCAAGAAGGTTTTCGGCGATCACGCGCGCAAGGTTTTGATCAGCTCGACCAAGTCGATGACGGGTCACTTGCTCGGTGCCGCCGGCGGGATCGAAGCCATCATCAGTGCAAAAGCGATCGAAAGCGGCGAAGTACCGCCGACGATCAACTACGAGACGCCCGATCCCGAGTGCGATTTGGACTACACGCCCAACGTGAAACGGAAGGCGGAAATCAACGCTGTGCTCAGTGACAACCTCGGCTTTGGCGGACAAAACGCGGCATTGGTTTTCAAGAAACTCTAACGCCGCTGCACCGAAGTGAAGACGTTGCGCTTCGGTGGAATGGTAGGGGCGGTTGCCCTCAACCGCCCCGGTGGGCAAGGGCCGTTGAGGGCAACGGCCCCTACCATCGGTCTATCTACTTAGGGCGATTGGTATTAGCCGCCAATCAACGCTAATATCCGCAATGATACTTACGGAAAGAAGTGACGCCGCGGTAGGGCGGCGAGTCCCTTCGCCGCCGCGTTCACCAGCGGTAATCGCGGCGCGGAACGGAGTCCGCGCCCTACCGGCAATCCGTCCTTCCGTTGGAAACGCCGTTGCCGCTGTCGTGCGAGTGCCCTTGCAATTGCCCTCCATCGGCCTGACTTGGTGGGCAGCGTGCATGAATTGAGATATCGTGAATTTTGGCGGTGGATCGCACTGCTTGTCATGGCCTCCGTTTTCGCTTTCGCGGGATGTGGCCGATCCACGTCGCGAACCCCGGCGCATGTTTCGCGGGAGGAAGTCTGGCAGGCAATCCAACCGCTGGCGGCGCGCTATCGGATGGACCCGAAATTTATTTATGCGCTGGTGGCGGCGGAATCTAATTTCGATCCGAACGCCCAGAACGACGACGCCCGGGGATTGCTCCAGTTAAAGGAAGTCGCCTGGCGCACGGTGAATCCCGATCCGTATGAACCGGGCGTGTGGGACTGGCAACGAAACCTGGCGTCGGGGGTCGACTACATTGCGTGGTGCCGGAGCTATCTCAATCGAAAGCAAAAATTCTCGTATCCGCTGTTGTTGGCTTCGTTTCACTACGGAATCGATTACGTGCAGGAAAGGGATTTTGCGATGTCCCGACTCGACCCACCCGACAACGCGATTTACCGGGAATTGTGGCGTGGAAATCTTTCTCCGTTATCGCCTCCGAAAACGTAAATTCCCCGTTGACGCGTACTCCAGCCACCCTTTTAACTCGGCCCTTTCCCAGTCGGCGAGTTAGC
>JAYVMJ010000500.1:0-3295 GCA_043759025.1 Verrucomicrobiota bacterium
AGCGGTGTGCAAAATGGGATAGTATTGCTGAGTCGCTCCCATTTCGGTCCAGATCCGCCACAATCCCGACCACGATTGCAAATCGGGACGCGTGATATGGGCGCTATCATCCCAGAGCCTGACACCGTGCAACGCCGGCCAATAGCAAATCAGCACCAGTCCGAAAACGAGCGAGACCATTCCCCATTGCTTTAGAGAGGACTGTCGTCCCGAAGCGCGATCCGGCATTGGTCAAAAATACTCGTCGGCGGGAAATGAAATCAAGCTTCCGCTTGGTCCATCATAAGACCGCCGATCCCAAAAACCTCACCCCGAGAGATCAAATTTCCTCACCGGCCGGGGCCGGTTGGGAGCAACCGTCCCCGCCGTCGAAACAGTCGGTCGTGCGACGCGCTTATTTCTTCAGGCCGGCGCAGAACTTCGCGAGGCGTACCACGCCTTTCGCGATGATCTCGTCCGAGGTGGCGTAGCTAAGGCGCAAATAACCTTCGGCGCCAAACGCCGACCCCGGCACAGCGGCCACCTTTTCCTGTTCCAGCAATCGGGCGCAGAAATCAACGTCCTTCAGACCAAAACTGGAAATATTGGGAAATAGGTAAAACGCTCCGCCGGCGAGCAGACAGGAAACACCGGGAATCTTGTTCAGTTCGGCGTGCAGGTATTTCCGCCGGCGATCGAAGGCCGTTTTCATCTCCGCCAACGCCGCCAACGCCTTCGCTTTTTCCTTCAAAGCTGCGAGCGCACCGTACTGCGCAAAAGTGGTGGCATTGGAAGACATCTGACTCTGCAACTCTGCACAGGCCTTGGCAATCGGCGCCGGGGCCACAAGCGTGCCAAGCCGCCAGCCGGTCATCGAATAAGTCTTGGAGAAACCCGCAATGGTGATCGTGCGCTTCTCGACTTCGGCGCCGAGCATCGCGAAATTTACCGGCTCCTTTCCGTCGTAAATGAGGTGTTCGTACATCTCGTCCGACAACACGTAAAGGTTGTGACGCACGCACACATCGGCGATCGCGGCGAGTTCTGCCTTCGTATAAACGGCGCCGCTGGGGTTCGATGGACTGCACAGGATGAGCAGTTTCGTCTTCGGCGTGATCGCCGCCTCGAGTTGCGCCGGCGTCAGTTTGAATCCGGCCTTGTCGTCGCAGAGTACGCTCTTCGGCACCGCGCCGGCCAGCTTGACCATCTCCGGATAGCTCACCCAATACGGCGCGGGAATAATCGCCTCGTCGCCCGGATTGCACAGGGCGAGAATCGCGAGATAACAGGAAAATTTCCCACCCGGCGACACCACGACTTGGGATGGCGCGATCTTGTAATTGTATTCGGTCGCGTAGCGCTCGGCGACCGCGACGCGTAATGGCTCGATGCCCGGGGTGGGCGCGTATTTGGTCTTACCGGCCTTCAGCGCGGCAATCGCCGCTTCCTTGATGAACTCCGGGGTATCGAAGTCAGGTTCGCCGGCGGCGAAGCTGCACACGTCTTCGCCGGCGGCCATGAGCGCCTTGGCTTTGGCATCAATGGCAAGCGTTGGCGACGGCGATACATTCTGGGCCCAAACCGAGAGAGGATGCGGAGTACTCATTCGGAAAAAAATAAAGCCCCGGCGCTTTTAAACGCAAGCTTGGCGGCGGAGCGCGATCAACGCGCGTTTGTCCTAATCGGAAGGCATCTCGCCTGCGCGGCAAGAAGGGGCCGGCGCGGCCGCGAGGGATTACCGCCGGATCTTGCGCGGTTTCGGTGCCGCGACCGCCTTGCGTTCGTTTTTCTTTTTCACGACGGCGGTTTTCTTTTGCTTCGATTTCTTTGCCGACGCGGCGGCAGCGGCTTCCAATTTGGGTAAATAGTCCTCGACTGCCACGCGAACCAGCTGGCCGACACTCGTGTGCTTGGCGCGCGATATCTTCTTCAGATTTTTTCTGATTTCCGCGGGTAAACGCACCGAAATCTGAAGTTGCGACGCACGCACTACGACCATGTTCGAAAAGTCGTATTGCTCAAGCGCCGTACGGAGAATTGCGCTGACCGACTTGGCGCGTCCGTCACGGACGGGTTCGCTCAAGCGATCCAAGAATTCAACTTCGATGCTGATAGGGAAAGGCCGGGAAGTTTTGTCTGACATCGGGTTAAAGCGGTTGGATTTTTTCCGCGGGAATTTGGGGCGCGGGTTGATTCAATTTCATAGGATCAAAAGTATCTTCAGGCAATGTCAGATCCAAGGCCGCCGCCCGGACATTGAAACGGGTTTTCCCTCGTGTGACGTTGTTGCGAAAATCGACCGATTTCGGAACATAGCGCTCTCCGACTTTTTTGAGGTCAAGGATCGTGATTATCTTGTCCACTGATCCCTTGGGTCCGAGCAGTTCCGCCTGCACCAAGGATGGAAATTGGGTATCGAGGTAAACCCTTATGCCGGTCAATTCCGGTCGTGCGGCCATCAGATCCTTCGGCGGATAAAGTACAAAGCGATGCGCCGGCCGCCCGCGAATCCGATCCAATCCCTCGTACATAAAATCCGTCCAATACAAAAACGGCATCTGCAATTCGAAGATCGTGAGGTCCGTGCCCGCTAGGGGATCCAACGTTTGTGCCGCACTGAGCGGCTCGGGTTTTGCGCCGGACTGAGAGCGCCACGCCGACGCTTGGGGGCCGCTTTGAATCAGCCAGCTCTCTGAACCAATCTTCAATCGCGTCAACGGCCCGTGGTCGGAACGGGTTCCGATCAATTCACCAGTCACGGTCTTTTCTTCACCGCGATGGGGGAGAACCTGCAATTCAAAACCCAACCAATAAGTTCCGGGAATTCCCACACTTTGAAACTCGCGCAGCACGCGCGCTCCCTCGGCCTGATCGGGTTTTCCGGCCGCAATATAGCTGGGTGCAGGACGATACCCCGCCTGTCCCCAACCCACCGAACCGCAAAACGCCGCCAGCGTAAAAAAGAAAGCCCGGTAAAAAACCGGGCTTAAGGGGAAACTATTACTTCTTGGGTTCAACCGGTTGAGGCATGGGTTGCGGGCCGCTGGAAGTCGCGGAGGACGATGGAACCGGCACTGGGCCGGCACTTGGAGCGGTTTTGATCGGCGTCGGACCGGACGAGGTCGACGGACCAGCCGCAGGCATCGTGGAAGTGGACGCGGGCGCATTGATCGTCGGCAATTTGCCTTCCACGCCGTCGTGGTGTTTCACCTGATAAATATGGGACAAGTAAAGGACAAAGCTGACGACGAAGAAAACAATTGCAGCCTTGATGGTCGCGCCGCTGAGCACGTTGTTGGTTTCAGCACCAAATGTG
>JAYVMJ010000501.1:0-6890 GCA_043759025.1 Verrucomicrobiota bacterium
GCTTGCACCGCGCCTGAAACTTTCAGCGCGAGTTCGCAAAAATCGATGGAATCATCCGGCAATTTTCCTTCGCGCTGGAGCCGCAGCCAGTTGCCGTAAGTGCTGAGATTATTGAAACCGTGATCGTGGACGCCGACGTGACTCACGTGCGAAGCCATCCGCGCAATCGTGTATTTCCGACCGCGATTCGCGAATACCGCATCACCCGTCGCATCGAACTGCAATAAATCCGAGCCATACAAAAATCCCTCGGTCCACTCCGTCCAACCTCGCGCCGTGTATTTACCCGCGACCGTGAAGACGGGCGCGCCGCGTGCAGGATCGTAGTCGTGATGGGTCAGGTTGAGTTTCTCACCTGAAACTTGCCAGAAGTTCTCAAGGGCCGGGGCGAGGGAAGCGGCTTTCAGTTGATCGTCGATGCGCATGGAAAAAATCAGTAACGTTTGTCTTTGCGAAGGTGGAGAATCACGAATTCCGATGCAGCCAGCGCCTCGTAGGTGTGCTGCTGAATCGCATCAAATTGGATGCTTTCCCCGGCCGCGAGCACGCACTGCTCATGCGGCAGGCTGAGACGAAGTTTGCCGGCAGTGACCCAGCAAACCTCCGTGTCGTCGTGGTGGATTTCGGGGCGGGAAACCTTGGCGCCCGCAGGCGCGGACCCGAGCAGCGCGACGACGTTGGCGTATTTCACCTGTCGAAACTTGAAGTCACCCGAGCGATAGGATTTTTCATTGGACCGGTGGGCCAAGGGAGACTCGGTCAAGGCGAGCAGATCCGTGGCGCTCAACCCGAACGCCCGGGCCAACCGGTAAAGTGTATCAAGCTCGGCCGACTGCTGGTTGCGCTCTAGTTTGGAGATGACCGCCACCGAAACACCCGAAGCCTTGGACAGCTCGGCCAATGTCAACTCGTGCTGTTCACGCAGCCGGCGCAGGACACGAAAGTCGAATTTAGGGGCAGAGACAGGCATTTCTCAATTAGTAAGAAGATGACCAATAATTAGTGTCAAAGATAATTATCTGATTACCACTGGGCACCCCTTTACCCGGGCGATCGAATCGGAATATCGCGGTCAACTGTTGCTCAAAACGACGCGGACGCCGACCTTCCCCTTGACAATCTAGGCAAGAGTCGACTCTCTCCTAGCCAATCTAGGCAAGACCATGGCGAACAACAAAGCTGATCTCCTGCAGGGCACCCTCGACCTGCTCATTTTAAAATCGCTCCAGAACGAGCCCATGCACGGTTTCGGGATTTCCCTCCGAATCCAGCAGATGTCGAAAGACATGCTGACCGTGGAACAAGGCTCGCTCTATCCCGCGCTCTACCGGCTCGAAGACCAAGGCTGGATCAAGGCGGAGTGGGGCGTATCGGATAATAACCGGAAAGCGAAATTCTACACGCTCACTGCGACGGGACGAAAGCAGCTCCAAGCCGAACAGCAAAGCTGGGCCAAGCTTTCGACGGCGATCAATCTTGTGCTGGGAAACGCGTGAGGGACAACTGATGAGTAGTGAGCATCGAGTAGCGGGTAGTGAGCATTGCCGGTCCGCCATCATCTGGAGCCGCAGCGACCCCGCTGCGGCATTCGTCCGGACCAATGCGAGGTCGCCGTGGCTCCAAGAGAGCATTCCGTGGGTAGGGCGCGTTATCCTTAACGCGCCGCTCAGGACGACAGGCGATCAATCCCGGCGTATTAAGGATAATGCGCCCTACCGATGAAAATCTCCCCATGAAATTCCTCCGCCAACTCCGTTCATTTTTCCGCCGCCAAAAACTCGATACTGAGATGGCGGAGGAGACGCAGGCGCATGTGGATTTACAGGCTGAGCAGAATATCGCCGCCGGCATGAGTTCCGACGAGGCGCGCTACGCCGCGCAGCGGCAGTTCGGAAATGTGGCGAGCATTCAGGAACGGGCCAGGGAAGTGCGTGGCTGGGAGTGGCTGGAACAACTGCGGCAGGATGTTCGTTTCGGGATGAGACAATTGCGTCGCAATCCCGGCTTCACTTGTGTCGCGGTTCTTTCCCTTGCCCTGGGCATCGGCTCCAACACGGCAATTTTCAGCGTGGTGGATGCGGTATTGTTGAAGATGCTACCGGTGTACAAACCCGAGGAGCTGGTGCTCTTCCGCTGGGCCGAACCAGCACAAGGATGGTCGGGGTCGGTCAATGGCTCATTGGAAACCGATCCGGTGACCAAAGCAGTCACTTGCACTTCATTTTCCCCCGAGGCCTTTCATCGCTTTCAGCATGACGACCAGACCCTCGCCGCATTGTTTGCCTTCGCGCCATTTCGCCCGCCGACGCTCATGGTGGCGGGCCAGGCTGAGATCAGTCAGGGTGGACAATTTGTATCGGGCGGATATTACACCGGTTTGGGTGTCACAGCGGTCGTGGGGCGTCTCATCATGCCAGAGGATGATCAGGCTGGCGCCGTACCCGTGGTGGTGATTTCCCATCGCTACTGGCAAGGCCGGTTTGGTGGTGATCCGGCGGCGTTGGGGAAAACGATTCAGGTCAATGGCACGCCGGTCACGATCATCGGAGTGACACCTCGCGAATTTCACGGCGCGCTTGACGTCGGCGAAGCTCCAGATGTTTCCCTGCCCTTGGCGCTGTGGTCGACGGTGGATCCCTTCGCCAAAATGGTGGCTCAGGATAAAAGTCCGGTATGGTGGCTGCGCGTGATGGGACGACTGAACCCAAATACGACCCGCGACCAAGTTCGGGCCAGTTTCGCCGGGCTGTTCGAGCAGCTTGCTTTGGCGGATCTGGCAGCCACGCCGCCGCGCGGCATAGAAGGCGACCGGGCGAAGGAGCCGGCGGTTCCGCGGCTGCAAATCACCTCCGGGAGCCAAGGGTTAACTGAAGAGCGCAACAGCTACGCCCAGCGCCTCGAGATTCTAATCACTCTTGTGGGCTTGGTCCTGTTGATTGCATGTCTGAATGTGGCCAACCTGCTGCTTGCGCGCGGCGTTGTCCGGCAGCGGGAAATTTCCGCGCGCCTGGCCTTGGGCGCGACGCGGCAGCGTCTCATTCGCCAACTGTTAACCGAGAGCAGCCTGATCGCTTTTTTCGGCGCGATCCTCGGTGTCGCTCTTGCGGTCTGGGCCATTCACTTGTTGCCGGCCGCAAGTCTGCTGGGGACCAATGCTTCCGCTGCGCTGGAATTGAATCCCAGCATCGACGGCCGTGTGCTGAGTTTCACCTTAGCAGTGGCAGTTGGCACCGGCTTGTTGTTCGGATTGATTCCCGCTTTGCGGGCTACGCGTCTCGATTTGCGCGGCGGCGCCCCTCTGACGGGCAAAGGTTCCCGCTCGCTGCTGGCCCGGACGCTCATGGTTAGCCAAGTGGCACTCTCCCTCGTCTTGTTGACGGGCGCCGGTCTTTTCGTTCGCACGTTGCACAATCTCGCCAACGTGGACGTCGGTTTCAATCGCGAGCACCTTTTGCTTTTCGAACTCGACGCGACCCCCGCTGGCTATAACGACGCGCGAGCGGCCGACCTGCATGAACGAATAATCGGACAAATCAACGCGCTGCCGGGCGTGCGCCGGGCCAGTTTTTCGGTCATGCCTCTGCTCAGTCGGGCAGGTTGGAATACCTTGATGGAGATTCCCGGCATAGCGTTTGATCGCGCTCATCCAACCCTCGCGATGGTCAATGCAGTGGATCCTGCCTTTTTCACCACGCTCGGTATTCCCCCGTTGCTGGGTCGCGAATTTACCGCCCGCGATCGGGCCAAAGAGGCCTGCGTGGCGATCGTTAACGAAAAATTGGCACAAAAATATTTTGCCGATCAGAATCCCATCGGCCGTCGTTTTCGACTGAATTCACGGAAGGGGAAAGTCGAGGTCGAGATTGTGGGCGTGGTGGGTAACGCCAAATACAGCCAGGTGAAGGATGAAATCCCAGCCACCCTTTATCTGCCTTTCCGCCAAGGTGAGATGGTCGGCGCGGCCAACTATGTTGTACGCACGCTCGGCGATCCGGAAGCACTGACTGACTCAATCCGACAGATCGTGCGGGGCATCGACCCCAAACTGCCGCTGGCGAATATCAGATCACTCGATACGCAGGTGGAGAGTTTGTTCGCCACCGAGCGATTGTTCGCGCGGATTTCCGGTTGCTTTGGCCTGCTGGCCCTCGCGCTGGTGTGTGTCGGGCTCTATGGCTTGCTGTCCTACTCAGTTACCCAGCGCACCCGTGAGGTTGGCATTCGCATGGCGCTCGGCGCGCAGCCCGGCCGTGTGCTGGGTCTGGTGGTGCGCGAGTCACTTCTGCTCGTCGGGATCGGCATTATCATCGGACTGGCCGCGGCCACAGCGTTGACCCGCCTGGTAAGCGATCTGCTGTTCGGGATTACGCCGACCGATCCGACCACGCTGGGTGTCGTCGCGTTGATTTTCATCAGTGCGGCGATCCTGGCTGCCTGGCGTCCGGCGCGCCGCGCCGCGCGGGTGGACCCAATCTTGGCATTGCGGTCGGAGTAAATTGTGAAATTATTCCGACACCTTTCGACTTTGTTCCGGCGCAACCGGGTTGAGACCGAGATGGCCGAGGAAATGCAGGCACATGTAAACCTCCAGACAGAGAAAAACATCGGCGTCGGTATGAGTCCCGACGAGGCGCGCTACTTGGCGCAACGCCAGTTTGGGAACGTCGCGAGCATTCAGGAGCGTGCGAGAGCGCAGCGGGCGGGCCTGTGGTTGGAATCGCTCCTCCGTGATTTTTTTCAAGCCGGACGCACGATGCGTAGGAATTATGGATTCACCACGACTGCGGTTGTTTCCCTGGCTCTTTGCATCGGGGCTAATATCGCGATTTTTTCCATGCTGTACGCGCTGGTTCTCAAGTCGCTGCCGTTTCACGAGCCGTCAAAAATAGTCGAGATCTACAATTCATTTCCAAAGGTCAAAATCGACAAGCTCGCGAGCAATCTGGCGCAGTACTTCGACTACAAACAAAACGCCACGGCTTTCTCCGAGGTCGGGCTTTGGCGCCTTGACGACTCGATTGTGGGAGACGCCGGAGAAACGGTCCGCGTTCCGGGAGCGATTGCCACCCCGGAAATGTTCCATCTGCTCGGGGTCAAACCACGGTTGGGTCACTTTTTCACGTCTGAAAATCACGTGCCTGGCGCAGAAAAGGTGGTCGTTCTTACCCAGTCGTATTGGTCCGCGCATTTCCAGAACGATCCGCACGTGTTGGGACGCGCTCTTCGCATCGACGGCGAACCATTTGAAATCATCGGGGTGGCACCTTCAGCAATCGAGTCGTTCGATCTACAGGCGAAATTTATCCGGCCACTAACCTGGAAGACAGGCGACAAATTTTCACGCCTTGGCTATTCGCCGACGCTTTACGCTCGCCTCAAACCGTCCGCGATCATCGGCGACGCCTACGCGGAGGCAGTCACTCTCGAAAAGCGATTTTATGATGAAGCTCCGCAAGGCACCCGGGACTTTCTCGACCGCACCGGGCATGTCATTCGCGTCGATACCGTGCAGAGCCAGCGGATCGCGTCGGTTAAGAATCAGCTCTTTCTGCTGCAAGGCGGTGCGTTCTTCGTTCTATTGATCGGTTGCGTCAACGTCGCGGCTCTCTCGCTGGCGCGGTCCAATGCGCGGCGGGGCGAGTTTGCGATGAGGATGGCGCTCGGTGCCGGGCGCGCGACGATTGTCCGACAGTTACTGGTCGAGAGTACGCTGCTGGTGATTCTCGGAACCGCGGGCGGTGTTGCGTTGGCGGGAAGTTGCCTTGGCGTGATGAACCATGTTACCGCACGACTCCAAGCGGGTGCGGTTCCATTTGGATTTAATGGGCATGTTTTCGCATTTACAGGATTTGTTACCGTAATCCTATCGCTGATTATCGGGACTTTGCCTGTCGTTCGGATTCTCGGCGGTGAGTTTTCCAATCCGCTCCACGGACAGGGTCGCGGGATATCGCCAAACCGAGCATCGAGACTGACGAGCGGCGCTTTGGTCGTGATGCAGACGGCGTTCGCATTTGTATTGTTGATGGGGGCCGGACTATTGCTCCGGAGTTTTTTCAATGCTGTCGCCGTTAAACCGGGCTTCGATCCGCGCCAACTGATCAATGCGCGTATCGCCGTCCGGACGGACAAGGAGAAAAGTTTCCCACCGCGTCTTGAGCAGGCGTTGAGTGAAATTCCGGGAATTGATGTGAGCCTCGCATCGTCAACCCCGTTTGTGCTTATCCCGCACTACCGGGTGAGCATGCAACTCGATGCCTTTGGACTGCGCGATTATCCACTGCCGGCGGGTGCGCCGCAGCCAAGCATCTATCGTGGCGGCGTGTCGTTGTCTTACCTGAAGGTGATGCACATTCCACTTCGACAAGGCCGATGGTTCAATGAGTCCGACGAACTGCATCCGCGCACGACCGTGGTCGACGAAAGTTTTGCGAACCGCTATTTTCCGGGGCGCAGTGCAGTGGGCCAACGAATCGTTTTCAACAGTGCGCCGCCAGGGAAGGAAGAGGATTGGCTGGAAATTATCGGGGTGGTTGGGAACGTGCGGCACAACGGCATCGAGGACCGGAGCGGTTTGCCGTTCGCTTATATGCCGCTTTCGCAAATGTCTCTCTATGGAACGATGAGCGTTTTTATCCGAACCGATCGCTCATTGGCGGAAGTGTCCGGATTGCTTCGGGAAAAGGTCGCAGCAATCGATCCGACGCTGCCGATTGTCGCTATCGTGCCGATGGGTGAGGTCATCAATGAGTCGTTGGGCAACCGTCGGGGAATCGTGCAGTTGATTGGAAGCTTCGCCGTACTTGCGCTGTTGTTGTCGGCGGTGGGAATTTACGGAGTGCTTTCCTACGATGTGTCGAGACGCACGAAGGAAATTGGTGTGCGCAGCG
>JAYVMJ010000502.1:0-1724 GCA_043759025.1 Verrucomicrobiota bacterium
AGATCGACCAATTCGGTCGGCGCGAGGCCGGAGCGCTGCAAACCGAGCGCGAGATCCCAACGGGTGACGTCGGAGCGCGGGTTGAGCAGGAATGCACTGGTCCATTGCGCGGTGGCTTCGGCCCAACGGTCTTGTTGCGCGAGGGCCAACCCGAGATTGTGGCGGGCGATCCAATCGGAGGGGGATTGTACAACCATTTTACTCCACTCCGTTTCGGCGGTGGGAAAATCGCCTTTCTTATAGTTGTCCGCCGCGGTGTCGGCGAGCGCTGGCGTGGGAGCGAGCACCAGCAGGAGCGTGATCGCGAACATGAATGGAAGCAGATTGCGCGGTGCGAGAAGAGAGAACGGTGCCCAGCCGGGAATTTGCACGGCGTCGAGGGCGGTTTTGGCGCGGGAAACCCAATCCTTTGGCAAGGCTCGTTCGCGGCTGTGCAGGGCGCGGTCGGCTTCATTCCAAAGCGTGGTCCATGCCGGGGCTAATTCTTTTTGGCGGGAGGTAATGCGTGATTCCACCAGCGGCGCGCCGGGAGCGGCGTGCGGAATTTCCCACAGGATCGAGGTATGTTTTTCCCAAGCGTTGAGTTTACGGGTGAGTGAGGAGGATTGGACGCTTGAACCACTCAATTCGGCCAGAATCGTCTTGAGGGTTTCGCGGGCGATGCGGCGTTTTTTCTGCGGATCGTTTTCGCGGGATCGAATCGCTGCGAGGACCAGCCACACGGCCAAAACCAAAACCAGCGCGGGAATCCAGAAAGTCAGCCAGAAGGTGTGGGCTTTGTGGGGTACAAATCCGTTGGCCGAATCGGGCAGCGGATCGCGTGGGAGATTTTCCGGGGTTGCGGGCGGAACACCCGTTGGTAGAGCGGGCAGACCCGGGTTTTTCGTCAGGGCGCTGTTGCCAAACTGGACGGGGCCGGAGTTGACCACCGACGACAGTGGCGCGGCATTGGCGGTGACGGTCACCGTCGCGGGTTCACTCACGAGTGTTTTATAACTTCCGGAAATGGTGTCGAAATAGGTGAAATGGACGGAGGGTAGCTGGTAAGTGCCAGCCTTGGTCGGAACGAGCACGACGTCCTCGGAAAGCGTCCCTTCAAAGAGCGAGCCGTCCTTCATCGTACGTTTCGATTTCGGTTGGACGACTTGGAAATCGCTGGAGGCGTCGCGTTGCGGCAGTCCGGAAATGTCGGGCCAGTTGCCTGTGCCGCTCAATTCGATGTTCCACGTGATGGGTTCACCAATGCCTGAGCTCAGCGGTACGACCTTGGATACAAAATTAAACTGTCCGACGGCCCCGGAAAAATCCGCGGGCGGCGCGGGCAGCGGCTTGATCGTGACGGGCACGGAATTCGAATCCAATTGTCGTTGCTCGACGTTGGGCTGGGAAAACAAACCGAAACCGGTTGAGCCGACGATGAGATTCACCATCTGGCTCGCGGGACTGAGCGTGAAGTTGCCGGCCTTTTTGGAATAGGCGCGGGTCGATTGTACGGACACCACGCGGCGGTCACCGCCGATGAGCGCCTCGCCGGGATCGGGCTTGCTCCATTCCTCGGCGACGAACGGCGTTGCGGTCCACTCGACGGAGGAGGCAAGCGAATGGAAGTAGCGACGCGCCACGTTCAGGTTGAAGGTCACAGGGAAAACCTCGCCGATCCAAAAGGTATTCTTCGCCAAGGTCAGTTTGGCGGACGCGATATCATCACGCGCGACCCCGGAGTT
>JAYVMJ010000503.1:0-1840 GCA_043759025.1 Verrucomicrobiota bacterium
GGCATTTTCCCGGTGCTGGTTCGGTTATGAGGTGTTGCCAAATTCCCGGACCGTCGTAGGGTCACGGCCCCTGAGATGTTGACCTTCATCGCAGCCACCAAGCCGATTTTATTCCAATCCACTACGGGCGAGCCGTATTTGTGGGCCTTGTTCGCGTCCTCTCTGCTGGGAGTGCTCGGCGGTTTCGTTGCGGTCTGGTTTATCATGCGCCAGAGTCGGCGGTTGTCGGAGCAAAACGCCCAGTCTCATCTGGAACTGGCCAAACGCGAAGCGGCGGTCGCTTCGCAGGAGTTGATCAGCCGGGCCGAGGAGGAAATTCGTACCCGTGAATCTGAGCTCAACCGCGATCTCGACCGGCGGAAAATCGAGATTGAGATGATGCTGCGGGAAATCCGCTCGCACGAGGAGTCCCTCGCATTGCTCGACTATCAATTGGAGCAGCGCCAGGAGCGGCTCGCGCGCGAGGGCAACGCGATCAAGGCGGCGCGCGATGCGATGCGCGATCTTTCCAAGAGCTTGCGCAAACGGCTCGAAGGCGTGGCGTCGCTCGACGGCGAGGAGATCCGCAAACAGTTGCGCGACGAGGTGACTTTTGAGTGCCAGGAGGAATTGCGGGCGTTGCGCAAGGAACTGCTGGAACGGTCCGAACAGGACGTCGTGCAGGAAGGGAAACGCATCTTGGTCGCCGCGATGCAACGGCTCGCGAGCAAACCGAATAACGATCTCACGGCGACGATCGTGCAATTGCCCAGCGAGGAAATGAAGGGGCGCATCATCGGACGCGAGGGACGGAACATTAAATCCTTCGAGGCGGCCACGGCGACGACCCTGCTCATCGACGAGTCGCCGCAGATGGTTCTGATTTCGTCGTTCGATCCGGTGCGTCGCGAAATTGCGAAGCTGGCGCTGGAGGGATTGGTGAAGGACGGGCGGATTCATCCGGCCAGCATCGAGGAATTTGTGACGCGCGCCCGGCAGGAAATGGATTTGCACGTGGCGCAGATCGGCGAGGAAGCCGTGGACCGGTTAAAAATTTCCGGGCTGCATCCCGAGGTGATCAAGCTTCTGGGCCGGTTGCGGTTTCGTTTTTCGTACACGCAAAACGTGCTCGATCACTCTGTCGAGGTCGCGCAGCTCTGTTCGATGCTGGCGTCGGAACTCGGGCTCGAGCCGAACGTGGCGAAACGTGCCGGACTCTTGCACGACATCGGCAAGTCGATCGAAGGCGAATACGAGGGCAGCCATGCGTTGATCGGTGCGGATTTTATCCGGCGGTACGGCGAAACCACGATCGTGGTGAATGCCGTGGCCGCGCACCATGCCGAGGTTAAACCCGAGACCATTTACGCGGGCCTCGTGATTCTGGCGGATGCGATTTCCGCGTCGCGCCCGGGAGCGCGGGCGGAGTCGATGACCTCTTATATTGAGCGGCTCGGTCGGTTGGAAAAACTGGCCATGGCGATGCCCGGCGTGCAGCAGGCGTTTGCAATTCAAGCCGGCCGCGAAGTACGCGTGGTGGTTCAGCCCAGCGTGGTGACGGACGAGCAGGCGCACGCGCTGGCCAAGACGTTGCGTTTGAAGATCGAGCAGGAACTCGACTATCCCAGCACAATCAAGATCACGGTGATCCGCGAGCAGCGGTATACGGAAACGGCAACGTGATTGATCGGTTGGCCCGCGAACCACGCGAAATGGTGGGCGGATTTGCCCACGAAACACACGAACGTCACGAAAGTGAAACATAGACCGGTTGTTTTTGGGTGGTGCGTGATGACCATGGGTAGGGCGGATTATCCTTAATCCGCCTGGCTGTAGGCATAACTCGACGACGGCGGATTAA
>JAYVMJ010000504.1:0-2779 GCA_043759025.1 Verrucomicrobiota bacterium
CCACAATTTGCGGGGAGTTTACCTTATAGTGATGAGGTAGATAATTTACATATCAATTAATGCGTATGTGATGATATATAGTTGACTAAGGCCCTGTGTGGTCATTCGGTATCTGGTGTTCTTTCAAATCACGGCCAACTGGCCGCGTGGAATCGCTGCGGGCGGGAAAGGCTGTTGGAACCGGCCACAGTCGCGCTACGGTAACGAGTTATAGGTTCTCTCCCAACCCGTCATGAACATCCGGACGGAACAAGGCACAGTCAGTCGCATTCCCATGCGGCCAAGACGAGAGAGCTAGGAGCAGGAGAGGCGGAGTCCGCCTCTGCAAAAGCTCGGAGTCCGAATACCCAGCAGCGGTTTCTTCAAAACCTAACGCCACTCATTGCATGAATGAACGGACTTCCATGAATAAGAAAATACCCATTACGCACACCCTCGGCTATCCTCGTATCGGAGAAAAGCGCGAGTTGAAGAAAGCCACCGAAGCCTATTGGGCTGGCAAGATCACTCGCGCCGAACTCGAAGGCACCGGGCGCGCCTTGCGCCGCCAGAACTGGCGCACCCAGCAAAAAGCGGGAATCGAGCTGATTCCCTCAAACGATTTTAGTTTCTACGATCAGATGCTGGATCTCACCTGCCTCGTCGGCAACGTCCCGCCGCGTTTCGGCTGGAAAGGGGGCGAGGTGGATTTGGATACGAGTTTCGCGATCGCTCGTGGCGTGCGCTCAAAAGCCGGGGAGGTCCCGGCGGCCGCCGCGTGCGGCTGCGCTGATTGCCAACCCGCGGCCCCGACTTTCGCCAGTGAAATGACGAAGTGGTTCAATACGAATTACCACTACATCGTGCCGGAATTTCAGGCCGCGACGGAGTTCAAACTCTCGGCGACGAAAATCTTCGATGAGTTTTCCGAGGCACTCGGTCTTGGAATCAAAACCAAGCCGACCTTAATCGGGCCAGTTACTTATCTTAAACTTGGCAAAGTTCAGGACGCCCAAAATCCTTCGTTTAACCGCTTGGAACTACTGCCCCGGTTGTTGCCGGTTTATCTGGAGGTCTTGAAAAAGCTGGCGGGCCTCGGCGCAGAGTGGGTGCAACTCGATGAACCCATTTTCGCCCTCGACCTTAGTGTCGTGGAACGCGCCGCATTAACCACGGCCTACGTCACGCTCGCCGCCGGAGTGCCGCAAGTGAAAGTTTTGGTCGCCGCCTATTTCGGTGGCTTGCGCGATAATCTGCCCACGTTTCTGAACCTGCCGGTTCACGCGCTGCACGTCGACGTGGTTCGCGAGCCGCGGGAACTCGACACCATCCTGCGTGAATTCGATGGCAAGAAATTGCTTTCGCTCGGCGTGGTCGACGGCCGCAATATCTGGCGCACCGACTTTACCGCCACGTTGCCACTGCTCAACAAGGCCATTTCGCTCTTTGGCGGGGAACGCATCATGGTCGCTCCGTCCTGTTCCTTGCAGCACGTACCGGTGACCTTGCGCAACGAGACCAAGCTCGATGCGGAGTTCAAGGGCTGGCTCGCCTACGCCGAGGAGAAACTCGCCGAGGTGGTTACGCTTCGCGATCTCGCCGCCGGCATTGATCGCACCGAAGCCGCGGCGGCCAATCAAGCTGCGGCGCAGTCGCGGCGAGTCAGCCCGCGCATTCATCGTCCGGCCGTCAAGGAACGTGCGGCCCGCGTGGCCGCAGCGGATCTCAATCGCGTTTCTGCGTTTGCCCAGCGTCAGGCAAGCCAGCGGAAGCGCCTCGGTTTGCCGCTTTTCCCAACGACGACGATCGGATCCTTCCCGCAAACGGATGCAGTGCGGGCCGCCCGCGCCAAGTGGAAGAAAGGCGAACTCACCAACGCCGACTACGAAAAATTCCTCGAAGCCGAGACGCTCGCATGCGTCCGCTACCAGGAGGAAGTCGGCATCGATATGCTCGTCCACGGCGAATACGAGCGCAACGACATGGTGGAATACTTCGGCGAGCAACTCGACGGCTTTGCCTTCACTGAAAACGGCTGGGTGCAAAGTTACGGCTCCCGCTACGTCAAACCGCCGATAATTTTCGGTGACGTCGCGCGGCCCAAACCGATGACAGTGCGTTGGTCCGCATTCGCGCAGTCACTTACCAAACGCCCGATGAAGGGAATGCTCACCGGCCCGGTGACGGTGTTGCAATGGAGCTTCGTGCGCAACGATCAGTCCCGTCGCGATACCACGTTTCAAATCGCGCTGGCGTTGCGCGATGAGGTCGTCGACTTGGAAAAGGCCGGCATCGCCGCCATCCAGATTGACGAACCGGCCATTCGTGAAGGCCTGCCGCTGCGCCGCGAGGATTGGAAACAATACCTCGATTGGGCCGTCAATGCCTTCCGCCTGAGCGCGGCCGGCGTGCGCGACGACACCCAGATTCACACGCACATGTGTTACGCGGAGTTTAACGACATCATTGAGGCCATCGCCGCGCTCGATGCCGATGTCATTACCATCGAGACCTCGCGTTCGAACATGGAGCTGTTGGCCGCATTCGTGGACTTCAAGTACCCGAATGAAATCGGGCCGGGCGTTTACGATATTCATTCACCCCGCGTCCCGGCGGTGGAGGAAATGGAGAACCTGATGGACAAGGCCGCCAAGGTTTTGCCGGTGAAAAACCTTTGGGTGAATCCCGACTGCGGTTTGAAAACCCGCGGTTGGGCGGAGGTAAAACCATCCCTCGCCAACATGGTGGCGGCGGCTCGTGAACTCCGGCAACGAGCGGCGTCGGCCGTCGGAGCCCAAAC
>JAYVMJ010000505.1:0-3887 GCA_043759025.1 Verrucomicrobiota bacterium
CGCACCCAACGCTCATGCCCTTTGCCAGCTCCGCACCCTCCGCGCCCATCATCAGTGGGAAAAATACTGGTCCACCAACTGACTTCACTTCCAATTACGCCCGCGGCCATGAGTCGCTTGCCAATTCCGTTGCCGTGGAAGCGCGAAAGCAGATAGATGCGTTTCACTTCGGCGTCGTGCGGGGAAAGATCGGGCACCGGCAGATCGGGTTTCGTCATCACGAGATAACCAACCGGGGCGCACCCCGGTTCGACTTCCGCGATCCACGCCGCCGACGTGGGATCGTTCAACCACGCGGTTTATTTCTCGCTCGCGTGCTGATGCATGCAGTGCTCGAGGATATCCTCGCCGGAAATCACGTCCGCAAACGTTTCGAGAAACGTCGACTGCCCAACGAGCGACAACGCGCCTTCATCATTGGGCTTACACCGGCGAATGGAGATGGGCTTTATCACTTTGGATTGGTTTGTGTGCCGGATTCTGAGGATGAAGATGACGTCTGCGCTCACCTCGTCCGACTATTTTATTCCTTTCGAAATGGCCATCGCATCAGATTGAATATCCTTCGTCGGCAGGATCAGTTTTGAGTCGGGAATCTCGAACAACGATGGGGCGAGGGGCGGGTTGGTTTCAAACAGCGTTTCCATGATCGGGCCTTTTTCCACGGACCCCAGGTTCATTTTGACCAGGGTTTCAGCTTCACAATCAATCATATATTCCAGTACGAGGCCGGGCACCGCCATGATGTTTTCCGTCACGATCGTGGAGAGCCGCCCGTGATAGAGTTCGTTTCTTTCGCTATAGGACCGATTGGGATCCAGGTTCCCACTGGCCGTCGCGACCGCGGCTTTATACGTCCCGATGGAACTTAGAGCCTCAGTGTCGTCCAAATGCAGGAACGCGACATCCTGGATGGCAGCGGCGCCCCTTAACTCCCAATTCCCTTCAGCGTTCGATATTTCAATCCGATGTTGCTTGGAATCGGGCGCGTTTGTTTTTGGATCGTAGCAGATCGTTTCGCCACGAAGGAGGATACTTCCAGTTTCGTCTTTCGCGCTGCTGAATGCAATCATCATGGTGCGCCGCATGGTGCCATCCGTGTCGAAAAGGGTGGTGGCTTCCGTGACGGGTCGGGCGGCAATTAATTTTCCAAATGCGGCTTGGATTTTTTTGAAGGCAATTTCGGAGGAATCTTTTCCATGATTCGCCGAGGCTGCTGAAAAGCCAGCTGGCTCGTGAACACGTTTCGCGGCCGGACGATCCGTGGTCGGAGCGGAATTTTCATGCGAGGAAGACGGGCCGGTCTGTTGCCGTTCCAATCCCGGGAATTTTAGTGTGAATCGCGGAATCAGGAAAAGAAACACGAGTAACACCGCTCCAGCGACGCCGATGAGTAAGAGGAGGCGCTGCGCTCTTTTCCGTTTCATCGCCGTTAGCTTCGAGGCAGGACGCTGGTGAGCAACGGTAAAGCCTATGGCACGATCAAACCGCGAATCTGATCGACCGTTAGCGCCACGGTCGGAGCGAAGCGCGGGCTGATCGCATAAGCCAGCAGGCTGGCGCGGAGTTGGCGGCGGACGGGGTCGAGTGTTTCGCTGTTCAAATCAATACTCGTGACGATGAGCCGGCCTTTGCCCACGCGCGCCTCGAAAACGAGCGCGAGTTTCCGGTTGGTAACCCAATCGTCGATCACTTGAACGATTGGATGCAATTCGGCAGGCAGCTGGTCGAGGATCATCGCACTGGCGTGAGTGACCGGATACCACCATTGCCAGTTGCTGTAGGCTTCGGTGGGGAAATTTGCGAGCGCGGGGTGGCGCGGATCGCATAGGATGCCGAGTGTGTGTGGCGCCTGGCCGTGCGTCCAAGCGGTGTTCCAGAAAATACTCGAGAACCCGAGCGCGATTTTCCCCCGTGCAGGATCGCCCGCCACATGCGAGGGCGGGATCGCCAGCAACACGTTGCCACCTTCGTTCAGCCTAGCCTGAGCGGTGGCGTCCAGTTGTGAGGTGACGAGCAGGCTCGCCGGCGCTGGTGTCACCACCATGATTGCCGGTGCGTACACCCAGAGATCCCAGTCGTTTTCTGCGGAATGTTTGTCGAGGGTGACCGTCAGTTTGTAGTGTGCAGGCGCGGGAATATCCGCGAGGGCGAGATCGAGATGTCCCACCCGCGTGAGGCCGCCCGTTGGAATATCACGAGTGGCGAATTTCCCGTGCGCCACGATGCGTTGGTCGTCACCAACGAGCGACCAGGTTGCGGATGCTTCTGAAAGACTCATGGCCCCAAAATGCGCGACGTCGATCTCGGCTGTGAGGTGTTCGTCCGAGGTGAAGACCCGTTGGTCGAGGCGCGCGAGCGGGACCGTCGGGTTGCAGAAACGACGAAACTCTTGAGCGGAAATGTAACCTTTGCTCTCCCAGAACGCATCGAGCACGCCGACGAGTGCCGTGCCTTGGCCCGGAAAGTCGCTCAGGCCGAGCAGCTGGAATCCGCCCATTTCAGGGGTGCGCAGCGCCGATTCGATGTCCTCTTTATAACACAGCGCCTGCAGTTTTCCGGACGCGATCAGGAAATCGTGCGCCTGATCCAGCATGTGATGCGCTTCCAGGGTGGCGCGGAAAATTTCGAAATTCTTCGGTTTAAGATAACCGGTGTATTTCGGCATCTCGGCAAAATTCGGATAGACGCACCATTGACCAATTTCATGGCTGACGACCGGCGCGGTGCGGGCGCCGATGAAGTCGCGGTAGTCGCTGCGGGTTTCGGGCGCGAGGTGGTTGATGCGGGAGTCGAGGCCCTCGCCCCAATGTTGAATCCGCGGTTCCGAGCGCAAGTGATAGTCGTTCTCCGGGATTTCCGGCCAGCCCGCACCAGCAGTGTACAACCGGCGCGAATCCGCCGCCTTCTGTCGCGCGACCCAACTAGACAACCACGGGGTGAAGTGCTCGCCGCCCGGTTCGTTGCCGGCGCACAACATGACGAATGACGCGTGATTGCCGTAGGCGCGAAGAATGCGGGCGGTCTCACGGTTGATCCAGTCATCGACCGGTTTACCGTCGCCCAGCGTGGTGCTCCAATTCGGCCACGAGGCGACCTCCACCTGGAGATAGACGCCCAGTTCATCCGCCGCGACAAAAGCGGCCTCCGGTGGGCACCACGAGTGAAATCGAATATGATTCAGCCCGTGCGCTTGGATCGTGTGGAATTCGGTTTTCCAACTCGCCACGTCGGTGGGCGGATGACCCGTTCGCGGAAAGGCCGCGCAATCCAGTGCTCCGCGCAGAAAAATCGTCCGGCCATTGATCTTCAATTGGCGTCCCGCGGTCGTCATTTCGCGCAACCCAAAGACGACCTCGCGTTTCTCGCCGTTGTCGAGTGCAACGACGATCCGATGCAACGCGGGCGTGAATTCATCCCAAAGCGGCGCGTTTGGTTCGAGCGCATAGTCGAGGGCGAAGCTTCCGTCAGCCGCGACCGTTGCATCCCGCACGGGTCCGGTTGCTCCGCTCGACGGGCCGCCGTCTACGTGGATTTTTGCGGGCAACGGTTGATCACCCTCCGACTTGAGTTGTCCGCGCACCACCACGACGCGGTCGGCGATGCGTGGCTGGACCTGAACGTCCTCAATCCAAACCGGCGCGGTGGATTTCAGCTCAATGCGACCGACGATCCCATTCCAGTTTCCCTGCGTATGATCGGTGATGCTGTGGGAATTTTGTCCGATGTCGGGCGCGACGGTGTTGTCGACGCGGATAGTCAGCCGGTGTGATCCGGAAGAAATCGAAATGCCGAGATCGTACTCGTGGGCCACGGAGAGCGAGTCGTTCGATCCGATCTCACGGTCATCGAGCCATGCGGTGGTTTTCCAATGCGGACGTTCGAGC
>JAYVMJ010000506.1:0-6728 GCA_043759025.1 Verrucomicrobiota bacterium
TGCCGCGTTTGCGCGGGCCTGCCAGAAGGCGGGAATCATTTTTGTCGGTCCCAAGCCCGAGTTGCTGGAAATGATGGGCGACAAGACGGCCGCTCGCGCCCTGGCAAAAAAAATCAACGTTCCCGTGCTGCCCGGCACCGAGGACCCCGTCACCGATCGCGAGGAAGCGATGAAAGTCGCAAAGTCGATCGGGTTTCCGCTGATCATCAAAGCGGCGTTCGGCGGTGGCGGTCGCGGCATGCGCGTCGTGCACAAAGCGGCGGACTTGGGCGCGTTGCTCGATGAGGCGCAGGGTGAGGCGGACCGCGCGTTCGGCAATCCGGCGGTGTTTCTCGAAAAATATATTTCCCGCGCGAAACACATCGAGGTTCAGATTCTTGGTGATCAGCACGGCAACGTGATTCATCTTCATGAACGCGACTGCTCCGTGCAGCGCCGGCACCAGAAGGTAATCGAAATCGCCCCGAGTTTCGGTCTGCCATCGGAGGTTGTGAAGGAATTATGCGAAGCTGCGGCGCGCATGGCCCGGACCGTGAAATACGACAACGCGGGCACCATCGAATTCCTCTACGATCTCGACCACCACGAATGGTTTTTCATCGAGATGAATCCCCGCATTCAGGTGGAGCATACGGTGACGGAAGTGATCACGGGCCTCGACTTGGTCCGTGCGCAGATCCTCATCGCCCAAGGCTACTCGCTGCATTCCGCGGAAGTCGGCATGCCGGCGCAGGCGGACGTGCCGCGCAACGGTTACGCCATCCAATGTCGCATCACGACGGAAGACCCGGAGAACAAATTTATTCCCGATTATGGACGCATTGTGGCGTACCGTTCGCCGGGTGGTTTTGGCGTCCGGCTCGATGGTGCCATGGGTTTTGCCGGCGCGGTGATCACGCCGTTCTATGATTCGATGCTGGTGAAAAGCGTGACGAGCGGTCCGTCGTACGAAAGCGCCATGAAGCGCGCGCTGCGGGTGTTGAGTGAGTTTCGGATTCGCGGGGTCAAGACCAACATCCCGTTTCTCGAAAACGTGCTTTCGCATCCGTTGTTTCAATCCGGCCAGGCCACCACGGCGTTGATCGATACCTCGCCCGAGCTGTTTGCGTTCAAGCCACGCCGGGATCGCGCGACCAAGCTGCTGAATTTCCTCGGGAACGTCATCGTAAACGGGAATCCCCACGCGAAAGGCTACCGGCCCGAAAAACTGTTTACTCCCGCTATTCCGCCGAGCCCGGGGCCAGGCGAGCCGACTCCCGGCACGCGGCAACTGTTGTTGAAAATAGGGCCCAAGAAATTTGCGGAATGGACCCTGAAACAGAAACGCCTGCTCGTGACCGACACGACTTTCCGCGACGCCCATCAATCGCTCATGGCCACCCGCGTGCGGAGTTACGACATGCTTGCATGCGCGGGTGCGCTCGCGCATCGCGTGCCGGGACTTTTCTCCTTGGAAATGTGGGGCGGGGCGACGTTCGATACCGCGATGAGATTCCTCAGCGAAGATCCTTGGGAACGTCTCAGGCTATTGAGGGCGCAGGTGCCAAACATCTGTTTCCAGATGCTTTTTCGCGGTGCAAATGCGGTGGGCTATTCGAATTATCCGGACCATGTGGTGGCGGGTTTCGTGCGTCACGCGGCGGACTCGGGCATGGATATTTTCCGCGTCTTTGATTCGTTGAATTACCTGCCGAATCTTCGCGTTGGCATGGAAGCGGTGCAGAATACGCACGCGATTTGCGAGCCGGCGATATGTTACACGGGCGACATCCTCGACGAGCGGCGCGACAAGTTTTCGCTGAAGTATTACGTTAAACTCGCGCGGGAACTTGAGCGCATGGGCGCGCACTTTCTTGCGATCAAGGACATGGCCGGACTCTGCCGGCCCTACGCCGCGCATAAACTCGTGAAGACCTTGCGGGACGAAATCGGTTTGCCGATTCATTTTCACACCCACGACACGAGTGGCATCGCGGCGGCTTCCGTTCTCCGCGCGTCCGACGCGGGGGTGAATGTGGTGGATCTCGCACTCGCCTCGATGAGTGGCAGCACCTCGCAGCCAAACTTGAATTCCATTGTCGCCGCGCTTCAACATACGCCGCGCGACACCAAACTCGACCTCGGCCAGCTCAACGAGTTTTCGGACTATTGGGAAAAAGTGCGCGACGTTTACCATCCGTTTGATACGGCGCCCCGGACCGGATCGGCGGAGGTTTATTTGCACGAGATGCCGGGCGGACAGTACACGAACCTTCGCGAGCAGGCGGTCTCGATGGGCGTATCCCATCGCTGGCCGGAAATCGCGCGGACGTACGCCGAGGTGAACCAACTTTTTGGAGACATTGTGAAGGTGACGCCATCGTCGAAAGTGGTGGGCGATCTCGCACTGTTTCTTTTCTCGCGCGGCATTAAACCTTCGGATGTGGTGAATCTCGAACCTGGTTCGATGCCCTATCCGGAGAGCGTGATTGATATGCTGATGGGCGGATTGGGCTGGCCGGAAGGCGGCTGGCCCGAGCCGATGTGGCGCGCAATCCTGGGCGATAAACGCTTCAGGGAAGCGAAGGCGAAATACGCGAAGAATTCGACGACGGCAAAGCCGAAGGCGAAAAGCAAAACCGGCAAAGGCGCAAAAGCCGTTGAAGCCGAATTTGCCGCGCTCCGGTCGGAGCTGGCGGAAAAAATGAAACGCCAGCCCACCGACGATGAACTTTATTCGCACCTGATGTACCCGGGGGTGTTTGCTGATTTCGCCAAACGCCAGAGGGAGTTTGGCGATGTCAGCGTCTTGCCGACGTCGGCGTTTTTCTACGGCCTCCAACCCGGCGAGGAAATTTCGGTGGAAATCGAGGAAGGCAAGACGCTCATCATCCGCTTGGTCGGTGTCGGCGCGCCCGACAAGGACGGACGCTGCGCGGTGTCCTATGAGCTCAATGGCATCACCCGCGAGGCGCTGATTCTCGACAAGAGCGTGGTGCCGAAAGGCAAGGCGAGAGCGAAGGCTGATCTGGGCGATCCGCTTCAAGTGCCCGCACCGATTCCGGGATTGATCGTAGTCATGGCGGCTTCCGTGGGCGCGAAGATCGCGAAGGGCGACAAGCTCTTCATGATGGAAGCGATGAAAATGCAAACGACCGTCTACGCTCAGGCGGATGGCGTAATCGCTGAGGTGAACGCCGCAGTCGGCGATGCCGTCGAAGCCAAGGACCTGATCGTGAAGCTGCGCGCGGCAGGCTGATATTTTCGAGACTTCGCTCCGCGATAACTTCTCTCCGAGGTAGGGCGCATTATCCCTAATGCGCCGTCCCGATGCGGACGGAAATTACAGCTAAATTCGCGGCGGATTAGGGATAATCCGCCCTACCAACCGAGGCTGGCAGCCAGATGTATGGCCAATCTTTTGGATCGGTGACGAATCCCTTTCGCACCGGATTTTGCAGGATGTAGTGCCATTTTTCTTCGGCACTTTGCCGTGACCGCAATCGATGCTCAAAGAAGCCATCCTGCCAAATAACTCCTGTTTGTTTGGCGATGTAGCGCTTCCAGTCACGGATTACTTTTTCCATCTGAACCAAATCGTGGAATGCAATGAGTGCATGCCAATGATCAGGCATGGCGAGAAATGATTCCACGTGCCATTTACCCGATTCGGCGTAGTGACTGATTGATTTTGCGATTGCACTGAAAACGACTCGATTGTTCAGCTGATTCTTTTCACGGACATTGCAACACACCGTGATGAAAAACAGGGAATCGTTTTGAACCCAAGCGGGTGGCAGATGGAACAGCCGCTCGCGTTGGGGTAATTTGGGCATGGATCAAGGTAGGGCGCATTATCCCTAATGCGCCGTTCGGGGTGCGGACTGAAATGGCGGCCAAATTCGCGGCGGATTAAGGATAATCCGCCCTACCTCAGACGAGCAAGAGCGCTGGTTTTTCGAGCAGATCCTTCAACGCGCCGAGGAATTGGGCGCCGAGGGCGCCGTCGACCACGCGGTGATCGCATGAAAGCGTGAGCGACATCACCTGGCCGATCACGATGGCGCCGTTCTTGACGACCGGCTTCGTTACCGTGGTTCCAACCGCGACGATGGCCGCATTGGGCGGGTTGATGATGGCGTTGAATTTTGTGACGCCCATCATGCCGAGATTCGAAACACAGAACGTTCCGCCGGTGAATTCGTCTGGTTTCAGTTTCTTTTCCTTGGCACGTTTGCCGAGCGGCTTGGCCTCGGCGCTGACCTGAAAGAGCGATTTCGTATGCGTATCGCGAATGACCGGCGTGATCAGTCCATCCTCGATGGCGACGGCAAATGAGACATGCGCGGCACCGTGATACTGAATGCCCGTGCCCGCCCAAGAGGCGTTGACGCCGGGAACACGGCGCAGGGCTTCAGCGCTGGCTTTCAGGACGAAATCGTTGACGGAGAGCTTAACACCGTCCTTCTCGAACGCGGTGTTCAGTTGCGTGCGAAGTGCGAGCAAGGGTTCGGCGTCCACTTCGATTTCCAAGTAGAAATGCGGGATCTGCGTTTTCGCTTCAACCAGACGCTTCGCGATGGTGGCGCGCATACCGGAGGCGGGGACGAGGCGATCTTGCTGGATCGGACCGGTCCTGGCCGGGGTGCCGCCGGTGAATGTGCCGGACTTCGACGGAGCAGCGGCCCCGGATTTGAGCAGCGCGGGATTGGCGGCAGCCGCGAGAACATCGGCTTTCACGATGCGTCCGTGCGGACCGGAGCCGGTGACACGTGTCGCGTCGACCTTTTGGTCCGCCGCGATTTTTTTCGCGAGCGGGGAAATCTTCAGGCGCTCACCCGGAGCACTCGTGGGCGCTGGCGCGGCGGCGGGAGCGGAGGGCTGCGCTGCAGCTGGGGGTGCAGACGTCGGGGCAGGTTCGGCCGGAGCGGGTGCTGCGGCAATTGCGACGGGAGCTTCGCCTTTTTTCTCGTCGGCGGATGCCGCGCCTTTCGGTGCGGGAGCAGAGGGGGTGGCGACGGTTTCGCCGGGTTTGCCGATGGCGCACAGTGCTGCGCCAATGGCGAGTTCCGCGCCGGCTTGGGCAAAGATCTTGATCAACGTGCCGTCGAAAAACGACTCCAACTCCATCGTGGCTTTGTCGGTTTCGACCTCAGCGAGCATATCGCCTGCCTTGACGGCATCGCCTTCTTTCTTGAGCCATTTTACCAGGGTGCCCACCGACATGGTGTCGCTGAGCTTGGGCATTTCAATGATATCGGCCATGGGAGGAGCGCGCCGGACGGCGCGGATGAGAGTTGAGGGCTGAGAGTTGAGAATAGATTCGTCGTTTCGCGAACGGTGTGCGCGTGCGACGGTTACTTTAGGACCGCTAGCGCACCGTCGAAGATCTTCTGTGGCGTTGGCAGCTGTTCCTTTTCGAGAGGAGGGCTGTAGATGGCGGGAGCGTCCATTGAGGTGATACGGCGAATCGGTGCATCGAGATAATCGAAGGCCTTTTCCTGGATAATACACGCCAGCATCGCGCTCACGGAGCAAAACGGCTTGGCCTCCTCGACGAGTAAAACCCGGTTGGTCTTCTTGACGGAAGCGAGAACGGTTTCCTCGTCGAGCGGTCGGATCGAACGCAGATCAACGACCTCGGCGTTGATGTTGTGTTTTTCCTTCAGCATGTCGGCGGCCTTCAATGCCATTTGGATCGCGCGACCGTGGCCGATGATGGAGATGTCCTTGCCTTCGCGCATGACCTTGGCGGAGCCGAGCGGGATGAGATATTCCTCGTCCGGAACCTCGCCCGTGTCGCCGTAAAGCATGGTGTTTTCCATGAACATCACGGGATCGTTATCGCGAATAGCGGATTTCAACAGGCCCTTGGCGTCGTAGGGCGTCGACGGAACGACCACTTTGATGCCCGGATGGTAAGCGGCGATGGACTCAGGCGTGTGCGAATGGGTGGCGCCAACATTGGTGCCACCGTTGGCGGGGCCCCGGATCACGATCGGGCAGTTGATCAGTCCACCGGACATGTAGCGGATGTTGGCGGCGTTGTTGAAAATCTGGTCGAACGCGACCGAGTAAAAACTGAAGAACATCAGTTCCATCACTGGGCGCAGGCCGAGCATGGCGGACCCGATGCCGAGGCCAAGAAAGCCGGCTTCGCTGATCGGCGTGTCCACAATCCGTTTCGGACCGTATTTAGCGAGGAGACCCTCGGTGACTTTATAGGCACCTTGGAATTGGCCGACCTCTTCACCCATAATGTAGACGTTCGGGTCGCGGCCGAGTTCCTCGTCCATGGCGTGGCGCAGGGCTTCGCGGTAAGTGATGACAGGCATGTTGCGGGAGAAGTTGAAAGTTTTTTGCTGAGGGTTGAGGGCGTAAGATCAGGCGGCTTAGTCGAAGAAGAGACTGCCGACGGACTTTTTGTCCTTTGGATTGTCGATCTCCCAGTAGACGTCCTTTTTGATGTCCTCGATCGTCGGGTACGGACTTTGCTCGGCGAATTGCGCGGACGTTTCCGCTTCGGCCCGGGCGGCGTCCTCGATTTTTTTGATGAGTTCGTCATTCAACACGCCTTCGGCCACCAGCGCATTTTGATAAAGCATGATCGGGTCCTTCGTGCTCTTGTATTCCTCGATTTCGGTTTTGTCGCGATACGTGGAATCCGGGTCGGCGACCGAATGGCCGCGGTAACGATAGGTCCGGATTTCCAACACGCTCGGCTTGGACTGTTCGTGCGCGAGCTTGAG
>JAYVMJ010000507.1:0-2189 GCA_043759025.1 Verrucomicrobiota bacterium
CGTTCGCCAGGACGATCCAGTTCGCCGGCCATCGATCGTTGAGCAGACGGGCCGACGGGCGGGGTTGGCCACTGCCGTGTTCATCGAGGGGTAAGGCGAAGGCAGTCACGGCAGATAAAAGAAAGAGAAGAACACGAAGTTGCATGGGTAACAAAGAAAACAGGGGCAGAGCGGAATCGGAGCTGCGGACATAAGTGATGAGTGCCAAAAAATTCAAGCCACGCGACCGAGCAACCCGCGAGAGAATGAAGCACAGACTACTTCGCTGATTCTTGGAGCGACGGCGACCTCGCCGTTGTTCGTTCGCGGGCGAGTCGCCCGCGCTCCATTGTAAAAACCACCGACACAAAGCGCAAAATCCCCCCTTTATTTAAGGTCAGTTGCATTTACTGGCCGGGGTGGCCGCTTCTCTTTGCAAATCTGTGTCATCTTCCCTGAAACGCGCTCGACTAATTGAACTCCTTGAATTCGGCTCCAGCGCAAGGGAGCGGTTTGGAACACGAGCTGCTCTTCTGAAACCATCGGGCCCGGTCATCCAAAAAACTCCGAATCGTTCTGCGGATTCGGCTGGGCTCAGCGAGCAGTTAGAACACCACCGCAAACCCACTCCTTCGATGTCCGGAAGTCCTCTCAGGGTCCAAGACCTGCCACAAACCAATCCACCGATAGAAATCAATTTCGCGGTGGACGCCGGCGTCGCGCCGCGCATTCGCAAGCCCTACGTCTATAAAACCACGATCACTTTTGGCGACACGGACTGTTTCCGGAGCGTTTATTTTCTCAACTACCTGAAGATCGCAGGCGTGGTGCGGGAGCTCTGGGTTAGCGACTGCGTGCCAAATTTCGGCACGCACCTCGAACAGGGCCTCTTGCTGATCACGCGCAATGTCTCGTGCGATTTCATCAAGCCGCTGTTTGTTTTCGACGTCATCCGCTGCGAAATGACCGTTGAGCGCCTGCGCATTACCAGCGCTGAGCTCGTGTTTCATTTCTACAAGGACTCCACCAACGAGCTTCACGCGATGGGTCGGCACAAAATCGTCCTGGCCGATCAGAATCAAAAGTTGTGCCCGATGCCGAAAGACTTCCACGAAGCCGCGAAAAACATTCAGTGGGACGACGTCATTCCGCCGGCACGAAAGACGATGCCGAGGGTATCGATCACTCCGTTTCCCAAATCTTCGTAATCCGATTTGCGGCGGCGGCGGGCAGCTCAGGGCCGCTGTCCGATTGTCTCCAGCGCGAGCGTGACGGCTGCGGTGCGATTCTCGACACTAAGCTTGGCGAAAATGCTCTCGAGGTGCTTCTTCACCGTCGTGAGCTTAATGCCGAGGATAATGCCAATTTCAGGATTGGTTTTTCCCTGCACCACCCACGAAAGCAATTCGGCTTCACGCGGAGTCAGGCCTAGCGCCGTCGATAGCGCCTCGGGTGTGGCATCCGCCACAGTCGAGGAACGTCCGGAACCAGCTTGTTGCCGCCGGCGCAATCTGGCTTTGACCGCCGTGAGCAATTCCGCCGGTTCGATCGGTTTTACGAGGTAGTCGTCAGCGCCCAAATTCATCCCGGTGCGCAAGTCCTCTTTTTCTCCCCAACCGGTCAGGAAAATAAACGGCAGATGCGCCAAGGCCGAGTCGGCCCGCACGGATTCAAGCACCCGGTGCCCGTTCATTTCCGGCATGGTGATATCGCATAACACGAGATCCGGATGGTCGCGCTTGATCATTTCCACGCCTTCGCGTCCGTTGCGCGCCTCAATGGTTTGATAGCCTTCCGACGCGAGCAATGCACTCATGTGTTTGCGCATCTTTGCGTCGTCGTCGATCACAAGGATTTTTTGCACCAAGGGAAGTTGGCAATCGGATCGCTCAAAGTAAAGCGGACAGAGAGCGAAAACCGCGCCTGACCGATGAGCCAATGCCCGGCTGGCCAATGGTCAAAACGCCCGGCTTGTGGCACCTTGCATCCGTCATGCTTACCCTCGCAGCGCTGATCACGATTTCCCCCGCGGCCCAAACGGTCGCTCTGTTCTTTGCCGGTTGGGCCACCATTCTCTTTCTAGTTTTCCTGCTCGATGGAACCCACACCGGAACCCCTCCCTCCCGCACCCTGTGATGACCACCTACGACGCTACACAGTTAACCTTTTCCTTCGAGCGTATCGGGCCGGGAGCCGGTCAAACTGCGGCG
>JAYVMJ010000508.1:0-3509 GCA_043759025.1 Verrucomicrobiota bacterium
CTTCCTTGGCGCGTTTTGGTCGCAATCAGCGTCGGGCGGTTCTGGTTGCTCCGCAGGCAGGTTCACCTGTTGGAGTCGCGCGTTTTCGTACGTGGGATGAATTTACATCATGGCAGAAGAAACGCCTGCCGGCGAACTGACCCGCCCGCCCGATGACCGGGATCTCGTGGCCTTGGCTCGCGAGTTGAACCGGCTGGGTGCCCGCTACGTGGTGATCGGTGGCGTGGCGATCAATCGTTTGGGGTTCATACGAGCGACGGACGATCTGGACCTGCTCATTGCCCGTGATCTCGCCAATCAGCGGTTAGTCAAGCAGGCGCTGGAAATTCTGCCCGACAAGGCCGTGAAGGAACTGGGTGACGAAGACTTGTCCTCTTGGGTGGTCGTCAGGGTTAACGACGAAATCACCGTGGACTTGATGACTGAGGCATCTGGCATCGGCTATGCCGAGGCGGAGAAATTCGTCGAGTGGGAAGAGGTCGAAGGAGTACGGGTGCCGTTTGCCAATGCCGAGTTGATGATACGTTTCAAGCAGGGCTTGCGGGAGAAGGATGTGATGGACCTAAAGTTTCTGGAAGATCGTAAGAAGAAAATGCCGTAGCTGGTGTGAAATGCAGGAGCTGAAAGAGGGTCGGCTTTTGGTGCTTGGGTTTGGCGGAGGAGGCGTAGAAGTGATCAACGACCGTGCGTGAGAAATTATAAGAGAATCGAAATTTCTGCGATAGGTGGCGGGAATCAGCGTTCGGAACGTGCTGCGTCGAGGAACTCCTTCCAAGCTCACACCTCAATCATCGCCTTCAACACCGCCGCATTGCCGGAGATGTCCCGTGGGAAAATCGCGGGCGTCTCGGCGAGCTTGAAGCGATGTGTGATCCACGGACGCGTATCGACGCGCCCGGCTTCGACCAAGGCGATGATGTCACGAAAAGTCCCCGGCAGGGCGTTGCGGCTTGCGCAAATAGTGAGCTCACGGCGGTGAAAGTTGGGATCGTTGAAAGCGAGTTCTCCCTGGAAGAGCCCGACGAATACGATGCGTCCGCCGTGGGCTGTCAGGTCGAAGGTGCCGGCCATCGATTTGGGATTGCCGGTCGCGTCGATCACTATGGTGGGCAGATCGCCGCCACCGATGGCCTTGAGCTGTGCGGTGGCGTTCGGCCCGGCGGTTACCGTGTTTTTCACGCCGAGTTGATCGCGACAAAATTTCAAGCGTGACTCGCTGACGTCCATGACGGCCAGCGTCGCGCCGGTGACGAGGGCAAATTGAATGACGCTGAGCCCGATGGGGCCGGCGCCGATGACGAGAATGAAGTCATCTTTTTTCGCCTCCGCCCGCTCGACCGCGTGCGCTCCGATGCCGAGAGTTTCGACGAGTGCGAGTTGCTCATAGTCGAGCGTGGAGGAACGATGAAGTTTGCGCGCTGGCAGGGTCAGTAAGGGCCGCATCCCGCCGTCGATATGGACGCCCATCACCTTCAGCTCGGTGCAACAGTTTGGTTTGCCGCGACGACACGCGATGCAACGGCCGCAATTGATATACGGCTCCACTGAACAGCGGTCGCCGGGTTTCAAACCGTTTGGCTCGCTGCCGGGATCGATGACCTCGACCCCAAGTTCGTGGCCGAGGATTCGCGGGTAGTGGAAAAAGGGCTGCTTGCCGGCAAAGGCATGCAGATCGGTCCCGCAAACGCCGATGCGATGAACCCGCACCAGGGCTTCACCGGGAGCGGGTTTCGGCTCGGGCGCATCTGAGGCGGAAAATTTACCAGGTTGGTCGAGCGTGATCTGGAGCATGGGATTTTTTAACCACTAATGGCCACTAATGACTCACTAATTTCAGAGGATTGAGGCTGGCGTGTAGGGCCGGTGCTTGCGCCGGCCTTGGGAAAAGGCCGCCGCAAGCGGCAGTCCTACCGGTGGGATTGGGATTAGTGGAATTTTAGTGTGGATTAGTGGCGCGAATTTTCAGGAAACGATTGGATCGAGATTTTCCGGCCGACCGCGGGTGAAATTGTGATTATGGATTGGTTTCAGTAATTCGAGGACTTTCCCCATCAATTCGAAATCGATGGGTTCATCGACGTATTCGATATTCTTGCGGATGTTGTCGGGGTTCGCGCTGCCGACGAGGGTCGTGGCGATTCCCGGATGGGCCGCACAAAACTGCACCGCCAGTTTCACGATATCCGCGCCGATGGATTTGCAATAGTCCACCGCCCGACGCGCTCCGGCGACCATCGCCGGCGGCGCCGGATGCCACGATGGAACGCCGCGCTCCGTCAGCAAACCCATGCCAGTGGGCGACGCGTTGATGACGCCGACACCTTTTGCTTTGAAATAAGGGACGAGTGAATCGAGCGCAGTGTCGTTTAGCTCGTAACGACAAAATGAGAGGACGGTCTCGACGACATCCGGTCCCACGCGATCGAGAATACTGGTGAATACTTTTAAGGGTAGGCCAGTGATGCCAATATGGCCGATTCGTCCCGCGGCCCGCAATTCCACTAACGCGGGCAGCGTTTCATTCACGATCTGATTGTGATCGGCGAACTCGATGTCGTGGCATTGCAGCAAATCGATGTAGTCCACTCCCAGGCGCGCACAGCTTTCGTCGAGCGAACTTTTGACCCGACTGGCGGAAAAATCGAATTGTCCGGTGCCGTATTGGCCAACTTTGGTCGCAAGCGTGTAGCGGTCCCGGGGAATTCCTTTTAGTGCCTGACCAAGGACAGTCTCGGCTTTGGTCGCGCCATAATAGGGCGACACATCGATAAAGTTCATCCCAAGGTCGAGCGCGACATGAACGGTACGGATGGCTTCGCGATCGTCAGTGGTACGAAACGCGCCGCCCAAGGATGAACCGCCGAAGCTGAGTACAGGAACTTGCAGGCCGGTGCGGCCAAGCGTGCGATAATGCATGATAAATATTTTAAAGGTGGTAGATTTGCACAGCAGTCTCGCCGAGGATGCGGTCGCGTTCCGTCCCGGAAAGCGGGGCGACACAACTTTCGACAAATCCAAGCCACTGCGCGTAGTCGGTGGCTGCGAGACACACCGGCCAATCGGAGCCAAACATCAGCCGGCGTGGACCAAAGGCTTCGAGCACCACGTCGAAATAGGGCCGGAGCAACTCCGGCGTCCATTTCCAACCGGGTACTTCAGTGACGACACCGGAAAATTTGCAGGAAATGTTTTCACGACGGGCGAGTTCACCGATGTGCTTGCGCCACTCAGCCGGTGGCGAACCCTGCACAACTGGTTTTGCGATGTGATCCAACACGAATGTTTGCCGGGGGTGCAGGTCGACGAACTTGATGGCCGCGGGCAGTTGCCGGGCGAGAACCAGCACGTCGTAAACCAGCCCCGATCTCGTGAGGGCGCGAATACCTTCGTTAAAAGCAGCGCCCTCAAGGAAAGCTGGATCAGGCTCGCCTTGCACCACGTGGCGCACGCCCTTGAAATGAAAATTCGGAGCGAGGTCCGCCAGGATTTTTGTCACGCCCGGGTCCGCG
>JAYVMJ010000509.1:0-7838 GCA_043759025.1 Verrucomicrobiota bacterium
GTGCTGACAAAACTTGCGAGACTCGTGTCGGTCGTCCGCACGCGCGGGCGGGTGAGCATCTCGGCGAAGACCCGCAGACGCGCGCCCGGCGAAAACAGGGGCGAAGTCAAAAGACCGGGCGGCGAGAGCGGAACGGGAATCAATTTCCCCCGGCGCACGATAAAACGTTTTTTAGCAGCGAGGTTTGCGGTCAGTCGCTCGCCTTGGAGTCCGAGTTCGTCCAGCAGTGCGGTTACTTCCGATGTTTCTTGAAGGGAATTTGGTCCGCCCTCGATCAACCAGCCGTCTTTTTCGATGGTCGTGATCGCCCCGCCCAGCCGCGGATTCTTTTCAAATACGGTCACCGCAAATCCCGCGTCGTGGAGGCGACGCGCGGCGGTCAGGCCGGTGATGCCGCCACCCACGATCGCGATGGATTTCGCCGCGAGGTCGGGCATCTCAGAATTTCCAATTGACGACTGAATTTACCAACGCTTCGACGCATTCGAGCTTGGCTTGCGGCATGATGCCATGACCGAGATTGAAAATGTGGCCCTTGGCTCCGCTCATCGTTTCGAGCAGCCGGGTCGTTTCGCGGGTGACGATTTTCGGAGTGGTGTTCATCAGCACGGGGTCGAGATTGCCCTGCAGTGCGATATTCCCGGGGACCAATTTGCGCATGATGCCCAGATCGACCGTCCAGTCGACGCCCAGCACACTGGCGCCGCTGAACGCCTGATCCGTTAATTGCGATGGCGTTCCTTTCGCGTAAAGGATGATTGGGAAATCCTTCGGCAGCGCGGCGATGATCTGTCGAATCCAGTGAAGTGAGGCGGCTTCGTAATCCTGACCGGCGAGCAATCCGCCCCAGGAGTCGAAGATCTGGATCGCATCGACCCCGGCGCGGATTTGCATCTGGAAATAATCGATCAGCGCAGCCGTGAGCTTGGTTAGCAACGCGTCGAAAAAAGGACGATCCGAATAGAAAATGCCTTTGCTCCGCTCAAAATCGTCGGCGCTGCCGCCTTCCAACATGTACGTCGCAAGCGTCCACGGCGACCCGCCGAATCCGAGCAACGCCTTTTCGCCCTTGAGTTCGGCTTTAACGCGCGAGAGCGCCTGACCGACGTAGCTCAATTTTTCGGCGATTCCTTCGTGGGACAAGCGGTCCAGCTGCGCCGAATTTTCCAGGCGGAAATCCATCGCAATCCCGCCGGCGTCGCGGAATTTGTAGCCTTGGCCCATCGCTTCCGGAATCACGAGAATGTCGGAAAAAATAATCGCGGCGTCGAATGCGAAGCGTCGCAACGGTTGCAGCGTAACCTCGGCGGCCAGTTCCGGGGTCTTCACCATTTCCAGAAATGAAGATTTTTCCTTTAGCGCGCGATACTCCGGCAGATAACGTCCGGCCTGCCGCATGATCCAGACGGGCGGACGGTCGAGAGGTTGGCAGGCGACGGCGGAGAGAAAACGTTCGCGGGAAGTCATTGGCGAGGCGGGTGAGTGTGTGGTGAAGGTTTGGGGTGACGGCACTTTCAGCCGGAGGCCCAATCGCGTGGTTTCAGGAATATATCGTAGAGACGGGCTTCGAGGGATTCTGGTTCCGGTTTCCAATCGTAACGCCACGCCACCAACGGCGGAAGCGACATCAAGATCGATTCCGTACGGCCGCCGCTTTGCAGGCCGAAATGAGTTCCGCGGTCCCACACCAGATTGAATTCAACGTAGCGCCCACGTCGATAAAGTTGGAAATCCCGCTCGCGTTTCCCGGACGCGGTTGCCTTGCGTTTTTGCACGATCGGCAAATACGCGGGGATAAACGCGTCGCCGACTGACTGCATCAACGCGAAGCTGCGTTCGAAGCCCGGCGCGTTAAAATCGTCGAAGAAAATGCCGCCGACGCCGCGCGGTTCGTTGCGGTGTTTCAGGAAAAAATAGTCGTCACACCATTGCTTGAATTTGGGATAGAGGTCGGCGCCGAGCGGTTCACAGGCGGTTCGCGCGGTGCGATGCCAATGAACGGCATCTTCCTCAAAACCGTAGTACGGCGTGAGGTCGAAACCGCCGCCGAACCACCAGACGGCCGATTCGCCTTCGCCAGCGATGAAGAAACGAACATTCGCGTGACTCGTGGGTACGTAGGGATTGAGCGGATGAATGACGAGCGACACGCCCAGCGCGTGATAGAATTTACCGGCGAGGTCAGGGCGCGAGGCAGTGGCCGACGCCGGGAGGCTGGCTCCCGTGACGTGCGAAAATCCCACTCCCGCTTTTTCGAACACGGCACCCTCGCTCAACACCCGGGAGCGACCGCCGCCGCCCTCGGTTCGCGTCCAGCTATCCTCTTGGAAACGGGCGCCGCCATCCTCTGTTTCGAGCGCCGAGCAAATGGAGTCCTGCAAACCGAGAAGATAGGCGCGGACGGCGTTGAGATCGGGTGGCATGGTTGGCAGTTAAGTTGTAATCGTCGGGGTTGAGCGAAGTCGAGAATGAGAACAGTGCAACGCGAACGATTAACGCCGACGGAGTCACTATTAGCCGGGACAATGCAGTAGAGAGCACCACAGAACACACCGAATACACAGAAATCAGAGTAATGAATTCAGGTTTGAACCGACCCACGCGCCTACCGTTTGCTGGCCGGATTAATCCATCAATTTATGATCTCAAAAGTGTTCATTCTGTTTGTTCTGCGTCTTCGGTGGTTAAATCGGCCTGCGAGGTTTCGGATTATACCAACGTCCTGTAATTTCTAAATCTTGTGCTTGGTTAAACGGTAGGGGCGGCTGCCTTCAACCGCCCTCGTGGGGCCAGGGCCGTTGAGGGCAACGGCCCCTACCATAGATTCATTTATCTCGGGCGATTGGTATTAGCCCCCCTTGACGACTTTGCTATCTTGGAGGTGGACAGGCCGCGCGTCGCGACCTTTTCTCACCCACCGCCGATGAATTCCGCCGTTCTTACTACCATTGCTGCCACCGGTTTTACCGTGGCATTTTTTCATGCGGCAATTCCGACGCATTGGTTGCCTTTCGTGCTGGTTTCCCGGGCGAGAGGATGGAAACGCGGCAAAACGCTCGCGGTCTCCGCGCTCGCCGGGCTGGGTCACGTCGCGTTGACCACCCTGCTGGGATTGGTGATCGCTTGGTTCGGATTTCAGCTGGACGAGCACGCGGAGAATCTTTTCCCGAAAATCGCCGGAGGGGTTTTGCTGCTGATTGGGGCGTTTTATTTCTGGCGGCAATGGAGCGGGCGGGGGATTTTACATCACCATCCGCCGGGTGGACAACATCAGGCCAGCAGTGAATGCGGCCACGCGCACGATCACAGCCATTGGGACGACGAATTGAAGGAGAGCGAGCTGGGGTCGAAGAAATCGGGTGATTGGGCCGCGATCGGCGGTCTCTTCATGATGCTGACGCTTTCACCCTGTGAAGGATTCCTGCCCGTCTATCTTTCCGGAGTGCAGTTTGGCTGGCGTGGATTTGTCGTGCTGAGCCTGATTCTGGCTGTCGGCACGCTCGCCGGAATGCTGGTATTTACGTGGTTAACCCTCGTTGGGCTTGAGCGGGTTCAAGTGCAAAAATTCGAACGCTACGAAGCCGCGATGCTCGGCACAATCTTCTCGGTCCTCGGCCTGTTGCTGCTGTTTTTCGAACACGGGCATTGAGGAAACGGTGGAGGGGAGCCCGGCGAGGCACTGGGCGCGCGGTAAAGATTTTGCGGGGTGAGGTCACCACCCCACCCCCGCAAACGGGACTGATGAACGGGCGTTACACGCGCAATGCCCGTGGACGAAATAGTTTCTGCGCTCGACTCGCCCCATCGATTGGCCGGAAATGGAGCGGCGCTTGAACCATTCGGGCGCGCATCATCTTTTCCCAATTTCGCATGGCGCGCGCCACTCCTGCCCTTTCCGTTCTATCTTCCAACCAAGACGGACTCCCCGACGAAATTTCGTTTCAATGCGTGCTGCGGCGAGCGACCTACACCTTGTTGGCCGCGTTAGTGGTGCCGTTGCTGATTTCGCTGGGTCTCGTTGAGTACATGCGCTGGTCGGCGCACTGGGTCGACCAAGCGGATCGGGTCATCGCGCACACTAACCGGGTCGAAAAATTGTTGGTGACGATGCAGTCGGCCTTCCGCGGCTATCGACTGATGAAGGACCCCTCGTTATTGGGACCTTTTAACGCCGCACGAGCGGAATTTGCACCGCAGCTTAAGGAACTGAAGGGACTGGTTTCTGACAATCCGGCCCATATCGAGTTGGTCGGTGAGTTTGAGCGCGAGTCGCTCACGTGGGTGAAAATGGCGGAGGCGACGATGACACGATTGGATGCGGGAGGGGCGGCAGAGAGCGAACTCTCCTACTTGCTCGCGTCGCGGAAGATCAATGCCGCGCTGGACAGCGCAGAAAAGGTTATCGCGGGGGAGGATCGCCTGCTCGTGGCCCGACAAAATACCTTGGAGCGCACTGTGGCGGGCATTTTGGTTTTGTTTGCGCTATCTGCGCTGATTGGAATTCCCGCGCTGGCTATCTGGCTGCGAAATCTTCTGCGAAAAACGAGCGCGACGTATCAGGCGAGTCTCGCGTCGTCGGTGCGGCGAACCACCGAATTGGAAGTGACCTTGGCGTCGATCGGCGATGCGGTCATCGCCACCGATGCGGAAGGACGGGTCGATTTCATGAACCCGGTCGCGGAGGTGTTGACGGGATGGAAAAATGCGGAGGCGCGCGGGCTCGCGTTGGCGGAAGTGTTCAGGATTTTTAATGAGGATACCGGCGCGGTAACGGAGAATCCGGTCGGGCGCGTGCTGCGGGAAAACATCGTGATCGGCCTCGCCAACCACACGGTGTTGCGTGCGCGCAGCGGCCGCGAATATCCCATCGAGGATTCGGCGGCACCGATTCGCGGCAAGCATGGCGAAGTGCTCGGTGTCATCTTGGTTTTCCATGACGTCGGCACGCGGCGCGAGACGGAGCGTTTGCTCGAACAAAGCGAGCGCCGACTCGCATTTCTCAACGATCTGGGGGAGGCGACGCGCTTGCTGGCCAATCCGGTGGAAATCATGAAGGTGTCGACGACGATGTTGGGCAAATACCTGCACGCGTCGCGCTGCGCTTACGCTGAGGTCGGCACCAATGGCGATCACTTCACGATTTGGGAAGACTATACCGATGGTTGCGCGAGCACCGCCGGCGAATATCGCCTCGAATTATTTGGCCCGCGTGCGGCGGCGGAAATGCACGCGGGCCGCACGCTCGTTTTGCGCGACGTGGACGGCGAACTGGCCGGCGATCCGGGCGCGGGGATGTTTCGCGCGATTGAAGTTCGCGCCATCGTGTGTCGGCCGCTCGTCAAAAACGGCCGGCTCCGCGCGATGATGACCGTGCACCAAACCCAGCCCCGGGTTTGGAAAGTCGCTGAAATAAAATTAATCGAGGATGTCGTCGAGCGGTGTTGGTCAACGATTGAGCGATCACGGGCGGAAGCCGCGGTGCGACAGGCAAAGTCGCTGGCCGAGGAAGCCGCGCGCGGGCTGGCTGAATCCGCGGAACGCTTCCGGCTCATTGCCGGCGTGGTTTCCTTGCAAGTCTGGACGGCCAAGCTGAACGGGGAACTCGATTACGCCAACCACGAGTGCGAACAATATTTTGGCGTCGATCTCGATCGCGAGATTCTCGGCAACGCCTGGTCGCAGTTTGTGCACCCGAAGGATCTGCCGCTCGCGCTCGATAGCTGGCTCTCGTCGATTTCCACGGGCCTGCCTTACCAGACGGAGTTTCGTTTGCGCAACCGGCACGGCAGCTACCGCTGGTTTCTTGTCCGCGCCGTGGCGATGCGCGACAGTCAGGGAAATATTTCCAAATGGTTTGGCACGAACACGGACATCGATGACTTGAAACAGGCGCAGTCCGAAGCGGAGCAGGCGAGCCGGGCCAAGGACGACTTCATCGCGGCGCTGTCGCACGAATTGCGGACGCCCCTCACACCGGTGTTGATGACGGCCGCCTCGTTGCGCGACGATGCACGGTTGCCCATGGAAGTGCGCGAACAACTCGGGATGATGGAGCGCAATATCGCGCTCGAGGCACGGCTCATCGACGATCTCCTCGATCTCACCACCATCGCGCGGGGCAAACTTCATTTGCGGTCGGCGCCAGTTGATGCGCACTCGCTCATCGGTTTGGCGGTCGAGATCGTGCGCGGCGACGCGCTCGCGAAGGAGATTTCCATTGAGCGTCATCTGGACGCCGACCGCAGCGGTTTGATGGCCGATCCCGCGCGGTTTCAGCAGGTGATTTGGAATTTGCTGCGTAACGCCGTGAAGTTTACGCCGCGCGGCGGTGTCATTGTGATCAGTACCGTGGAAAGCGTCGGCGCGGACGGGCGCATGTGGTTGCAGATTGTGGTTTCGGATTCGGGCATCGGCATCGATCCCACCATGCTGGAAAAAATCTTCCGGCCGTTCGACCAAGGCGGTTTGACTGGTGATCATCGTTTTGGCGGAGTTGGTTTGGGCCTGTCGATCGCCCGCGCCGTGGTCGATTTGCACGGCGGCCGGATCAGTGCGCGCAGTGATGGGGCGAATTGCGGCGCGACCTTTGTGGTGGAATTTCCCGGTGCCAGCCGACCGCCGCACGGGATCGCCGATCTGGGGCAGCGAACCCTCCCATTTTCGTCCACGGTTTCGACGCCACCGATGCCTTTGTCTGCGGCGTCTGAAAAACCGCCATTGCGCCTGTTGATGATCGAGGATCACGAGGCAACCTTGCAGGTACTGTTGCGATTGCTCGCTCGGGAAGGGCACACGGTAACGGCCGCCCGTTCCGTTGCGGAGGCGCTGACGGCAGCGGCGAACGACAAGTTCGATCTCGTGATTTCCGATCTCGGACTGCCCGATGGAACCGGGATCGAGTTGATGCAAAAGCTGAGGGCGCTGCACGGACTCCGTGGCATAGCGCTGAGCGGTTATGGCATGGAGGAGGATTTGATGCGGACGCGTGAAGCGGGGTTTATCGCGCATTTGATCAAACCGGTCGATTTCCCCCAGCTGCGGCGCGCGCTGGAAATGCTGAACTGAACGCGACTGCGTTGTGCAACATGTCGGTTAAAACGTGAAGAACTCCACCTTTGGTCACGAAACTCTCGAGGATGTGCAACGCGAGTCATTCGCGTACTTCGTGCACGAGGCGAATCCGAAGAACGGGTTGATTGCCGACTGCACGCGCCCCGGTTCCCCCGCGAGTATCGCCGCGGTGGGATTGGCGCTCTCGTCCTACCCGGTGGGAGTGGAGCGAGGATTTATCACTCGGACCGCGGCGCGGAAGCGCACGCTCGCGACATTGCGTTTTTTCCGCGAAAGCGTCCAGAGCACGGCGGGTGACGCCACCGGGTACAAGGGATTTTATTATCATTTCCTTGATCTGAAGACCGGGCGGCGCGCTTGGAAATCTGAACTGTCGACGATCGACACCGCGTTCCTGATTGCCGGCATGCCGACGGCGGCGGCGTATTTTTCCGCAGACCGGCGCGCCGAGCGGGAGATTCGCCAGTTGGCGGATGAACTCTACCGGCGGGTCGACTGGCAGTGGGCGCAAAACGGACAACTCACCGTTACCCATGGTTGGAAACCGGGTCGTGGTTTTCGGAAATACCGCTGGGAAGGGTATGATGAAGCGTTGTTTCTCTATTTGCTCGGTCTCGGGTCGCCGACGTTTCCATTGCCAGCTGAAAGTTTCAGCCAATGGGCCAGCACCACGGTCATCCGGCGAAGCCATGTAAGTTATTTTAGAGCAAGAGGCGCATTATTGTCTGGCAACTCTGACCGAGGTGTGCAGGGTGGACGGTGGCATG
>JAYVMJ010000510.1:0-3176 GCA_043759025.1 Verrucomicrobiota bacterium
TGGTCTCGGCGCTCGCGTAGGCCTGAACGACCACCCCGACTAAATTGCCCTCGTTGACGACTTCCGTGTCAGCGTCGTCGTTGTTGATCCCCTGGACCAGGTAGCCGTCTCGCGTTTCTCCGATCACCGAGTGCGCGACCCGGCGTCCATTGTGTTTCACGTAGACGACCGTCATGCCTTTCTTCACGTCATCGTATTTGATCGGCGCGACGACGACGGCGGTGTTCGGAGCGTAAAGGGGTTCCATCGACTGGCCAACGCCCCAAAGGGTGACGGCATTTTTGATCTGCGCGGCCGTTTTTTCGGCTTCCTTCATCTGCTCGCCTTCCGCCACCAGATGCGGGACCGGAGTCTGTTGGAGGATCGCGGCCAGTTGGCGTTTGGATTTGATGCCCGCGTGAGCTTGCGTGGCGGCGAGACCGAGGGCGACTGTGGCAAAAATCACCGTCGTGCGGAAAAGACGCGAAAGGTTTCCGAAAGAGGAAACGGGGTGGGAATGCCGTGCGTTGTGCATGGCATAAATTTACTGGAATCAAGGGGTTTCCAGAATCCGTCCACACCCTGATAAGGGGCGGGGAATAGCCGTAGGGACTTCTCCCCCAGGGTGTAAAATCAACCCAACGCCGGGCTTAGTTTTATGCTCGAATGTGCCGATATCCCGCTTCCATGGTTCGCGTTCTCTACGCCGAAGACGATTCCCAGATTTCCCAGATGGTGCAGCTGTATTTTACGAGCAGTGCGCCCGACTACCGCCTTGAAGTAGTCAATTCGGGGCGTAAATGCCTCGAACGCATGGCTCAGGAGCGATTCGACGTCGTAATGGTGGATCTGATGATGCCCGAATTCGACGGGTTGGAGGTGCTCGGCCAGCTTTCCGCCCGGCGCGATGCCACCCCGGTGATCATGGTGAGCGGGCACGGGCAAAATGACCTCGCCGTTCAGGCTTTGCGGGCTGGAGCCGTCGATTGCATCGATAAAAATTCCGCGGAGTTCCGGCAAATTGCCCAAATCGTCCAACGCATCCACACGCGAAATTTAGCCCGCGCCGCCACGCCGGAATCCGACGGGTTGCCGGCAGAAGCGCAGATCACGCTGGTCGAATCTTCCGATCGGGAAGCAGCGATCATCAACGGCTTTTTCCGGGAAAGCGCGCGCTTGCTGCACCTGACCGTGATCAGTCCGAAAAATTTTGAAGCGGGATTGGGCAACGATCTCGCGTGCGATGCGCTGGTGCTCGGACCGGGGCTGAGAGCGGACCTCGCTTTGGAATTGTTGCGCAAGGTTCGCACGCGCTCGGTTGATCTTCCCATCGTCGTGGTGTCGGCCGTCCCGCGCAGTGAAACGGCGGTGGCGACCTTTAAGTTGGGCGCGCAGGATTTTCTGGTTAAGAAAGAAGGATTTCAGCTGGAGTTGGTTTTCTCGCTGAACAACGCGTTGAAACACGCCGCCACGAAGCAACTGAACGTGCGGCTCACGCGCGAGCTCGCGGAATTAAATCGTTCGCTCGAGGGACAAGTGGCCGCACGAACGCAGGAATTGCGGGCACTTTCCGGGCGGTTGCTGCACATCCAGGAAAGTGAACGGCGCGTCATTGCGCAGGAATTGCACGATCAGATCGGACAGATGCTGACCGGCCTGAGGTTTCAGCTCGAAGCCGGCCAGAAAAGCGGCGCCAATTTAACGGACGCGTTGCAACTAACGGACGAAATCCTCGGTTGCGTGCGCACGCTGACGTTGCAGTTGCGCCCGCGAATCCTCGACGATTTCGGACTGCAACCCGCACTGGAGTGGCACCTCGGTTTGTTTAAACAGCAAACGGGAATGACCATCCGGTGCGAGTTTGCGCTGCCGCCGGAACGGCTGCCGAGTGCGATTGAAACCACGGTTTTCCGGATCGTGCAGGAAGCGCTCACTAATATTGCCCGACATGCGCGCGGCGCGGAAACGAACATCGCCGTGATTCTAGCGGACGACGGAAATTTAATTGTAGAAATCAGCGATCGCGGCCCCGGCTTTGACGTGGACCGCGCGCTCGCGAAAAGAGATTCGCTCGGCCTCGCGGGTTTGGTCGAGCGAGTGCATCTCTCTGGTGGACGCATCGAGATATTTTCCCGGATCGGGCAAGGCACGCGGATCCACGCGGAATTCCCTCTTCAAGCATCGGAGGGCGTCGCATCATGACCACGGTTGTCATCGCTGATGATCACGAAATTGTTCGTCGCGGACTGCGCAGTTTGCTCGAGGCTGACGGCACCTGTCGGGTCGTGGCCGACGTGGCCGATGGACTGACGGCGGTGCAAACCGTGGACAAATTGAAGCCGATGCTGCTCGTGCTCGATTTGAACATGCCGCGAATGCACGGCCTCGAAGTGTTGAAGCACGTTCGCACGAACAGCCCCAACACGCGCGTTATCGTGCTCTCCATGCACAACGACGAGCCCTATGTCATCGAGGCGTTGCGCGCTGGCGCGGCGGCTTATTTGCTGAAAGGGTCCGAGTCACAGGAGATCGCGCAGGCCTTGAAGGAAGTGCTTGCGGGACGGAGGTATTTGAGCGCGCCGCTTTCGGAATGGGCCATCAATGCACTGACGACGCGGGTCGCGGAAACGACCGATCCGCTCAGTTCGCTTTCCCCGCGCGAACGTGAGGTGCTGCAACTGGCCGCTGAAGGCTACGCCAATCCCGAAATCGCTGAAAAACTTTTCATCAGCCCCCGGACTGCGGAAACCCACCGGACCAACCTCATGCGCAAACTCGCGCTCCAATCTCAGACCGACTTGGTGCGGTTCTCGATCCGCCGCGGAATCATTCAGGCTTAGCCCAGCCGAAGACTTGCCCACGAAAGTCGCGAACCGCACGAAAACCAGACGGATGCGCCGCGGTTCATTCGCTGTGGGTTTGATCCGTCGAAGCTTGTCGCCCGACCGTGAGCGGAGTCGAACGGCTTTCGGCGTGGTCGTAGCAGCGGTGGTAACACCGCTGACCAGCCGTTTGACAACGGCTGCGACGAAAACGGAAATGGCTGGATGATGGAGCATCGACGGCTTGATCAAATGCCCCGGGACTTGCCCCGGGTTGTTCATTCCCTGGGGGTCCGATACCTCGAAGCTTGCTTCGGCTTGGTTGGGAAGTGGCACGGGCCTCTGGCCCGTGGGCCCGGGCGAACACGGGCGGGA
>JAYVMJ010000511.1:0-5602 GCA_043759025.1 Verrucomicrobiota bacterium
GTCTCATTTAGCGGGCGATAACGAGCATTGACCTTCGCAAGTGGCTGGTTTTAAACGATTCAATGACACAGGGACTCACCGTCGAATTAGGGCAAAAAAGTTACCCGATTCATTTTGTTCGGAATGCGGGAGAAGAGCTGACGAAAGCACTTAAGCAGTTCGGCGAGGAGGGACGTTCGTCGGCGCTGTTGACTGACGAAGGTGTGGCGCGCGCGCAGGGGACTTTTCTTGCGCAGTATTTCGCGGGCTCGCCGCAGCTCACGGTCGTCGTCGGCGAAAAAGCGAAATCGCTGGAAGTATTCGGGCAGGTATTGGACTTCCTCGCGTCCAATCGCGTCGGGCGGCAGGGAGTTCTTTGGGTCGTCGGTGGCGGCGTTCCGGGCGACCTTGGCGGTTATGCGGCGGCCAGTTATCTGCGCGGGATCGATTACCTGCAGGTGCCGACGACGCTGCTCGCGATGGTGGATAGTTCCGTGGGCGGGAAAACCGGGCTTAATCTCAGCGCGGGCAAGAATTTGGTGGGGGCGTTTCATCATCCGCGCGCGGTGATCATTGCGATCGACTTTCTCCAGACGTTGCCGCTGCGGGAGTTTGCCGCCGGCTCGGCCGAGATCATCAAATACGGTTTGCTGGGCGATCGCGCGCTTTTCGACCGGTTGGAAAAAGCGGCGCTGACACCGGCGAGTACGGATTTGGCGGCGGTGATTCGCCGTTGTTGCGAAATGAAAGCGGAAATCGTGCGCGCCGATGAGCGCGAAATGGCCGCCGATGGTGGGCGTGCACTCCTGAATCTCGGCCACACTTTTGGCCACGCCATCGAGCAAGTTACCGGTTTCAAATCCTACCTGCACGGCGAGGCGGTCGGCGTGGGACTGGCGGCAGCGGCGCGGCTTTCGCAAAAACTCGGCTACCTGACGCCGGACGACGTGCAACGGGTTGACCGCACTGTCGCCGCGCACCATTTGCCGGTTCGCTTGAAGGAACCGCTGTCGCTCCCGGCCTTGATGGAATCGATGCAGCACGACAAAAAAGTCCGCGCGGGAAAATTGCGCTTCGTGGTGCTCAAGCGTTTGGGCGAAGCGGCCACGCAGGCCGGGATCGAACCCGCGTTGGTGGAATCCGTCTGGCGCGAACTGGGCGCGGTATGAAAATTGATGTGCTATCGCCCGCCAAAGGGCTAAATTAGCCGCCTCATGTCAGCCATCGACGAAGGCATAGTCCGCGAATATTTTGAGCAAAACGGCTTTCTCGTGCGTCAGGTGCGCAAATATCAGGTTCAGGCACGGCGCAAAACCGGCGACGAAGAAGTTGATCTGATCGTCTACAATCCGGCTTACGCGCGCAATTCCCGCCGGCCGGATTTCTTTCTTTTCGCCAACGAACTCGCCTTCGTTCACCGGGCGATCGTCGTGGTCAAGGGCTGGCACACCGGGATTTTTACGCCGACCATGCTGAAGAGCAGCCCGGAGATTTTTCGATTTCTCGAGGAAAACGTGGCGAAGGAAGTGAAACGTTTTTTCCCGGTCGACGCCGACGAGCCGGGCAATGCGCCCGACGTCACCAAAATTTTGGTGCTGCCGAGCTTGCCGACCGCCGAGCCGTTTCGATCGCAAAGCGTCGCGATGCTCAAGGAGCACGGCGTGGACGGCATCATTTCGTTCCGCTCGATGCTGCTCGACATCATCGAGCGCGTCGAAATCAACAAGAGTTACGGCAAATCGGACACGCTTCAGGTCATTCGCATTCTGAAAAATTACGACCTGCTCAAGGATGCGCAGCTCGATCTGATGGCCGAGCGCTATTCGGCACCGCGCAAGAAATCCTGAGGACGGAACCCATGAGCATTCATCCGACGGCGATCATCGAGGAAGGCGTTGAATTGGGCGCGGGCTGCGTGGTTGACGCGTATGCCATGATCAAAAAATACACGGTGCTCGGCGCGGGCGTGACGGTGCACTCGTTTGCGGTGATCGGCGACTCGCCGCAATTTTTAAAATTTGATCCCGCGACGGTTTCCGGCGTGCGGATCGGCGCTGGAACGGTGGTGCGGGAACACGTGACGATCAACCGGTCGATCCATGCCGGGAAATTCACGGTGGTTGGCGCGCGGTGTTTCGTGATGGCGAATGTCCATGTCGGCCACGACTGCGAAGTCGCCGACGATGTCGTGCTGGCGAACAATGTCATGCTCGCCGGCCACGTCACGGTTGGCAGCCACACGTTTCTCGGCGGCGGCGCGGGCTTTCATCAATTCTGTCGAATTGGAGAAGGGGCGGTCGTCTCGGGGCTGGCCCGGATGGCGCAGGATATTCCCCCTTTCGCCATGGCGGCCGAGCGCAACGAGGTGATCGGGCTGAATTTGATCGGTCTCAAGCGCCGCAACGTCAGCCGCGAAGCGATCCGCGAAATCAAGGATGCGTTCCACGCGGTCTATTTTACGCCGGGCAACATTCGGGAGGTGGCGCGTACGGCGTTGGCGGGCGGTGTATTCAAGAGTGCCGAGGCGCGGCAGTTCCTCGCGTTTTTCAGCGAGGGAAAACGCGGGTTCGCCCGCGCGCGTCGCGAAACACTCGCGGGAGAAAGCGATGACGCCTAAGCTCGCGTTCACCTGCGGCGATCCCGCTGGGATCGGTCCGGAAATTATTGCGGCGTGGCTGGCGGCGCATCCGGCGGAGGCGCCCGGCGTCGCGATCATTGGACCAGCCAAGTGGCTGGCATCGCTCGAGACTGCGGCGGAAAAAATCGCGATTGGCCTCGAAGAATTTGGCGCGACTCCCGGCCTGCCGTCGGGTGAGGGCGCTCTCGTGGCGTGGGCGGCGATGGAGCGGGCGGCGGCCGGTTGCACGAGTGGGGAATTTTCCGGGGTCGTGACCGGTCCGATCAGCAAGAGCGGGCTCGCGAAGATCGGTTATGCGTTTCCCGGGCAGACGGAATTTTTTGCCGCGCGCTGGGGCGGTGATCCGGTCATGGCTTTTTGCGGGGGAAAACTCCGGGTCGTCCTCGCCACCTGGCACATTCCTTTGCATGAAGTGGGGCGGTCGCTTGGGCCGCACTTGCTGCATCGGACCGTGGCCGCCGCCGACGCGCTGGCCCGCGCGGAAGGAATTATGGCGCCGCGCATCGGCGTGTGCGGGTTGAATCCCCACGCGGGCGAAGACGGGCTGCTGGGGTGCGAAGAACGCGATTTTCTCAATCCGGCGTTGGTGCAACTGCAGGTGCAGTTTCCCGGGCTGTCCTTATGCCAGCCGGGCGACACGCTTTTCGGACGGGCGCTCAAGGGCGAATTCGACGTGGTGGTGGCGCTTTACCACGATCAGGGACTCGGGCCGCTCAAGGTCATCGATTTTGACGAGTCGGTTAATGTGACGCTTGGGCTGCCGTTTGTCCGGACGAGCCCGGACCATGGCACCGCATTTGGCATCGCAGGGCAGGGGAAAGCCAGCCCGCGCAGCTTCATGAATGCCGTGATCGTCGCGCGGCGCTTGATAAAATTCCGAAGCGGGCAATAACTGTCATCGTGTCCGCTGTTCCGACCATTTTGACCCTGCCTGAAGGCGTCCGCGAAGGTAATGAAAACCTCGTGCGCCTGACCGCGCATGCCGGCGTAAAAGTCGCGGCCCTTGTGGCGCGGGAACAACAGGGCGAATTCCTCCGGATTGCGATCACGGGTGGCGGTTGCAACGGCTTGAGTTACAAGATGAAGTTTACCCCTGAACCCCGGCGCGGCGACATTCTGGTGCGGTCGGCCAGCATCCCGGTCGTGGTCGATCCCAAGACCGCCTTGTACTTAAAAGGGACGGTGCTCGATTATTCCGATAAAATGGTGGCGGGCGGATTCAAATTCTCCAACCCCAACGCCAAAGCCAGCTGCTCTTGCGGAGAGAGCTTTAGCGTGTAACTGGGCGATTTTCCTCCTAAATAGGTGTTGTCTTCACCTGTACCGACGGCAAAAATACTTCCCGACCTTCCTTCCTGTAATCCAACTCTACTGAATGGCACTTCCTTCTTCTTCGCCCGCAGGCCGCACTCCTTATAATCGCGACAATCGTCGCAACAACGATCCTTTCGCCGCCATCCGCCGCAACATGCGGATCAAGTCGCCCCAAGTGCGCGTGATCAGTCCCGAAGGAAATCAGCTGGGAATCATGGATACGCCGAAGGCCATCGCCCTCGCGCTGCAGTTCAATCTCGATCTCGTGGAAGTCGCCGCCGCCGCCACGCCGCCCGTTTGCCGCATCATGGATTTCGGCAAGTACGTTTACGAGGAACAGAAGAAGACGTCGCACGTGAAATCCACGGCGAGCAAGATCAAGGAAATCGAATTTACCGTGCGCATCGAGAAGGGTGATTTTAACACCAAGGTGCGTCACGCCGAAGAATTTCTCGATCACGGCAACAAGGTGAAGCTTCGCCTGAAATTCCGCGGGCGCGAAATGGCGCACACGGAAATGGGCTTTGAGCTGATGAACAAGGCCCTCGCCGAACTCGATGGCATGGGGCATCCCGATTCTCCCCCCAAGCTGACCGGCAAGCAGATCAACGTGATGTTGTCCGCGTTGCCCGTCAACAAGCGCAAGCCGAAGTTTCACGTGCGCGAAACGAATCACGCCCCAGGCGGCGCTCACACTTCCGGCCATCATGAGCATGGTCACGCGCCGGCACCTGTATCCGGTCCTTCAACTCAGCCTGACGCTCCGGCGGCCAAACCGTCCGCAAAAGCTGCGAACTAGGCGAGGAGATGGATGGCATGGCGCGGCTCTTCGCGCGCGGCTTGTGGGTGATGGTCGCGCTTTTTTTCGCTGGCATCGCCGTATCGCGTGTCCGGGCCGGGGCGACCGGTTGGCGTCCAGTCCGTATCTATCAAGTGGATTATGTTTCGGCTGACGAGATGGCTGCGCACTACGGTCTGAAGCTGACCTGGCTGGAAAAGAAAAAACGGCTTCGCCTCGAAAACGGGTCGACGAAAATCGAGCTGGAGGTGAACGATCGGGAAATCTCGTGGAATGGCCTGCGCGTTTTCCTCAGCGAGACGATCGCGCCTTATCAGGATTCCCTGTGCCTCTCGCTCGACGACGTGCGCTCCACCGTCGAACCGCTCATGCGCCCACTTGCGCCGGGCCTCCGCTCGCGGCCGCACCTCATTGCCATCGACGCTGGCCATGGCGGCAACGATTCCGGCACCCGAAATCAACGCCTGAACTTGCAGGAGAAAACCTTTACCCTCGACGTCGCGCTCCGGTTGAAGAGTGCCTTGGAAAAACTTGGGTATCGGACGCTGCTCACGCGAACATCCGACCGTTATGTGCCGCTGGAAGAACGCCCGGCCGCCGCCAATCGCGCGCGGGCGGATCTTTTCATCAGCATTCATTTCAATTCGCTGGAGAATGACGGCGCGGTGCGCGGGATAGAAACCTACTCCCTTACCCCCGCCGGCCAGCGTTCGACCGTGGCCGAGAGCCATCGCGCCGCCGATGAGAAAGCGCAGCCAGGGAATCGAACCGACCCTTGGAACATCCTGCTCGCTGCCACCATCCAGCGCCGCCTCGTGGACGACCTGAATGCCGTGGATCGCGGAGTGAAGCGCGCGCGTTTTGTCGTTTTG
>JAYVMJ010000512.1:0-2145 GCA_043759025.1 Verrucomicrobiota bacterium
GACGGCGTTCAGGTATATGATGGGGTAGAGGCTGAAGGCGTTGACGAGGGCGATCCCGAGAAACTGGTTGGCTCCCAGCCAATCGAAGGTCCAGCCCTCGGGGCGCAGACCGATATCGATCAGCAGGCTGTTCAGTGCGCCGTATTGACCGAGGATTTGTTTGATTCCGATGGCGCCGACGAACGGAGGCAGGATCATCGGGACCAGAATGATGGAGCTCAGGAATCCCTTGGCCGGAAATACGAAACGGTCGGTGATGAATGCGAGCGGTAGTGCGATCAGCAGTGCGAATACCGTGGTGGTGAGCGCGAGCAGAAACGAATTTCCCAGTGCGCTGGTGTAAAGCGGGTCGGCCAGCAAAGCCGCCAAATAGGCAAAGGTCAGCTTGCCGTCCGCATTGATAAATCCGCCCTTCAGAATTTGCAGCACCGGCCACAAAAAGAACGCGCAGAAGAACACGATCGTCAGAGCAAAAACGGAGCGCGCGAAGGTTTTCGACATGCGCTTGTCTGAATGCCCCGCCGGCGAATTCGTGACAAGAGGGAAGGCGAGTTTTGAGATTATTAGGCTTGTCTAACACTGTTTGTTTAATGAAATATTAACTATGGATTTGAACTCCGCCGAACAGCCCGCACCGGTTTCGGTTTCCACCGAAAAGGGCTGGCGACGCACCGGCGGCGGCGTGAGTCTTCCGGAGTCACATCGCACGATCGCTGTTCCCACCGGTGCGGGATTTTGGCGTAAGCTGCTGGCTTTCTCGGGTCCGGGTTTTATGGTCGCGGTCGGCTATATGGACCCGGGCAACTGGGCCACGGATCTTCAGGGCGGCGCGCAATTCGGCTATACGCTGCTTTCCGTTATCCTGATTTCAAATCTGATGGCGATCCTGCTCCAGTACTTATGCGTGAAACTGGGCATTGCGACCGGGCGCGATCTCGCGCAGGCCTGTCGTGACCACTATTCGAGGCCGACGGTCTGGTTCCTCTGGATCTTGTGCGAAGTCGCCATCGCCGCGTGTGATCTCGCGGAAGTGATCGGTTCAGCAATCGCGTTGCAGCTGCTGTTTGGTATTCCGCTCGTCTGGGGCTGCGTCATCACGGCCATGGACGTGATGGTGGTGTTGCTGCTGCAAAATAGAGGGTTTCGCCGCTTGGAAGCGGTGGTAGTCACCTTGATTCTAACCATCGGCGGTTGTTTCGCGGTGGAATTATTTTTGGCGGAACCCAGCGTGCACGGAATCGTGGCCGGTTTCGTTCCGTCCATTGAAATTCTGCAAAACCCGGCAATGCTCTACGTCGCGATCGGCATTCTCGGAGCCACGGTGATGCCGCATAATTTGTATCTGCATTCCTCCATTGTGCAGACGAGAAAATACGAGCAAACCGGCGGCGGGAAGCGCGAGGCGATTAAATTTGCGACCATCGATTCGACCGGTGCGCTGATGTTCGCTTTGTTTATCAACGGCGCCATTCTGGTGTTGGCCGCGGCGGCTTTTCACGGATCGGGACACTCGGACGTGGCGGAGATCCAGTCGGCGTTTCATTTGCTCGATGGTGTGCTTGGGGTTAAATTTGCCGCCATTCTGTTCGCTGTGGCGTTGCTGGCGTCGGGACAGAATTCCACGCTCACCGGCACGCTCGCCGGACAGATCTGTATGGAGGGATTCATCGATATCCGGCTGCGTCCTTGGTTGCGCCGCCTGATCACCCGGGCCATCGCCATCGTGCCCGCCGTGATCGTAATCGGCATATACGGCGAGGGTAAGACGACCGAACTGATTGTCGCCAGCCAGGTGTGCTTGAGTATGCAGCTTGGCTTTGCCTGCTGGCCGCTGATGCGTTTCACCGGAGAAAAATCGAAGATGGGTGAATTTGTTAACCCCTGGTGGATCAAACTGCTCGGCTGGTCCGTCACTTTGATTATCATTGGACTAAACGTGAAATTGCTGCTCGATATCGTCGGCGTGACCGGGGGAGGAAACTGACCATGTATAAAAAAATCCTCGTGGCTTTGGAAAATGGTGAAGCGGACAGGCGCTTGCTCCCGCACATTAGTCAGCTTGCGCGGCAGGTCGGCGCGGAGCTATTGCTGTTGCACGTCGCGGATGGTTGGGCGGCGCGCAATTTCGAGCAGCTCAAACTGGCC
>JAYVMJ010000513.1:0-2594 GCA_043759025.1 Verrucomicrobiota bacterium
CGGGATAAAAATGGAAGACGCCTTGGGTTCCGACGCCTATAATTCCGTCAAAACCCATATGAACGACGCGCTCGCCGGAAACCGCGTTGAGTTCGAAAAGGAAGTCCCGTACGAAAAAATCGGCCATCGCTGGATTCACGTGATCTACGTCCCGGAAAGCGACGCGCGCGGAAACATCACCGGCCTTCTGGGCGTGATCACCGACATCGGTGCAAGAAAACAGGCCGAAAATGAACTGAAGCGCGCGCGCGACGAAGCCGTAGCGGCTTCGCGTGCCAAGGACGATTTTCTCGCCGCGCTCTCGCACGAATTGCGCACGCCCCTCAATCCCGTGCTGCTTCTCGCCAGCGACGCAGCGAACGACTCCCGGTTATCGCCCGAGATTCGCGCGAATTTCGATTTGATCCTGAAAAATGTAAATCTTGAGGCCCGCCTGATCGACGACCTGCTGGACCTCACGCGGATCACCCGGGGTAAACTGCACCTTGACCAGCACGGTTATACCTTGCACGCCATCCTCCGCGACGCACTCGCGAATGTTGAAGGCGAACTGCGGGCGAAGAATCTTAAACTCGAGGTGAAACTGAGCGCGGTCGAAAGTCGCGTGCTCGGCGACTCAGTCCGCCTTCAGCAGGTATTCTGGAACATCCTCAAGAATGCCGTGAAGTTTACCCCTGAGGGCGGCCGCATTTTCGTCAGTACCATAGTACTAACGGAACAAAACCAAGTAAGACTGGAAGTGACAGACTCCGGCATCGGGATGACGGACGACGAAATTTCCCGGGTGTTTCTGGCCTTCACCCAAGGCGATCACGCGGTTAGCGGCGTCGGAGCCCATCGATTCGGCGGATTGGGACTCGGGCTGACGATCACAAAAATGTTGGTTGATTTACATGGCGGAAAAATCCAGGCCTTCAGTGAAGGACGCGACCGTGGGTCCACCTTCCAGGTCGACCTGCCACTGGCCCCGGAGAATTTCTCGGACCGGCCGGTGACGAGCTCTTTGATTTCGTATTCGACGGCACCCTTTGCCAACGCGGCAACTCCGACCAAATCGCGCCCCGGTCGCCGGATTTTGTTGGTGGAAGATCACGCGCCGACCCGGCAAACGCTGCAACAGCTGCTGCGGCAGAGAAAGTTCGAGGTCAGCGCCGCCGATTCTGCCGAAGCGGCATTGAAGATGATACAAACGGGCGATTTCGACCTGGTGATTTCCGATGTGGGATTGCCCGATCAAAATGGTTACGAACTCATGGCGGCATTGCGCGCCCTGAAACCAGACCTACCGGGAATCGCCCTGAGTGGTTATGGCATGGAAGACGACCTCGCCCGTTCGCGCGCGGCCGGATTTCAAACCCATCTCGTCAAACCCGTGACGATCGGCATGCTCGAAGACGCGATCGCCAATATTCCTTCAATTGCGACCAAACAAAACTCGGACTCCCTTTCCTCATGAACATCCTAATCGTGGATGATAAGCCCAACCTCGCCCGGGTAACCGCCGTGGCATTGCGCACGCTCGGCTGCCAGTCGTGTACCGCCGATAGCACTGCGGCGGCAAATCACAAGTTGGAAGCGGAAAAAATAGACGCCGTTTTTCTCGATTTAAACCTGAATGGGGAAGACGGTTTCCTTTTTCTAACCGAGCTGGCCGGCCGCCCCAATCCGCTTCCGGTGATCCTTTTTACCGCCCATTCCCGCGAAGATATTGAAACCGAAGCACTCCGCCGGGGTGCGTTCGGGTGCCTGTTCAAACCCTTTACGCTCGACGATCTCCGCCAACAACTTGGAAAGATCGAACAATATCGCAAACCGCTCGCGAATAACGGGGTCTAGCAATGGCCGCCCCTCGCTTTTAATTCCCTATAAAAATAGTCACTCGCCAAAAAAACCGTGCTGACGGTGCCCTAATCTCTGATGCCCCCAACCGTCAAATCCCACCGCAGCGCCTCCGGCCGTCCCGCGGTCATCGTGGCGGCGACGCCGCGGGCGTTCAGGGAGCGGTTCCGGAACCCGGTGCAGGAGAAAACTGTCTTTCGCCTCTATATCACGGGAACAACCCCGCTCTCTTGTCGTGCGGTCGCAAACATCCGCTTGTTGTGCGACGAGCATCTTTTCGGACGTTACGATCTCGACGTCATCGATATCTACCAGCAGCCGGACGAGGCTTTTGAACAGCAAATCATCGCGGTTCCCACCCTGATCAAACAATTCCCCTATCCAGCCAGGCGGATCGTCGGCGATCTCTCCAATCGCGAGCACGTGCTGTCCGTGCTCAATCTCCTCTCGGAACCCTCCCACCCGGCCCGCGCATGAAAAAGAAAACACGCTCTCCGCGCGAGGCCCGGTCCAAACTGAGAGGGAAAGCATCGCGTCCAGCGGCTCGCGCCAAACTAAAGCGGAAGCCAAAAAAAATTGCGCCGGCCTCCCCGCTTCGGAAGCCAAAAAAAACGGTCGGCGTTGGAGCTAGGCAATTCGACTGCCTGCGGGAAGAGCTTCGCGAGGCGCGCGAAACACTGGAAGCGATCCGCACCGGTGAAGTCGACGCCGTCGCCGTCAGTGGGAAAAAAGGTAACCAGATCTATGGCATCGCT
>JAYVMJ010000514.1:0-4775 GCA_043759025.1 Verrucomicrobiota bacterium
GGCGGCGCGGCGCAGAAATACAAGTATTTTCTCGCATGCGCAGACTGGACAAACCGACCGGCTTTGCTGCAATGGTGCATCATGATCGTTTATCTGGACGGGAAGTATGTCGATTCCACCGAGGCCAAGGTGTCGGTTTTTGATCACGGTCTCCTTTATGGTGACGGGGTGTTCGAGGGGATCCGGATTTATCAGGGTAACATTTTCCGGCTGGACGAACATCTCGAGCGATTGGAGCAATCCGCGAAGGCGATTATGTTGAGCGTTCCGCTGGCCCGGGCCGCGATGGCGGAGGCGGTGTGCGAAACCTGCCGACAAAATAATCTCAAGGATGGCTATATCCGCCTCGTCATCACGCGTGGCCCGGGCGATCTGGGGCTCGCGCCGTGGCTGTGCGAGAAGCCGACGCTGTTCATCATCGCGAGCAAGATTTCCCTTTATCCGCAGGAACATTACGACAACGGGCTCAGTATTGTGACCGTGGCGACGCGCCGGATTGCCCACGACGCACTGCCGCCGACGATCAAGTCGCTCAATTACCTCAATAATATCCTCGCGAAAATCGAGGCGAAGCAGGCGGGGGCGCTTGAGGCGATCATGTTGAACGCTCAGGGTTACGTGGCCGAGTGCACGGCTGATAATGTTTTTATCGTGGCGAAAGGAGAAATCCTCACGCCCGCGTCGTCGTCGGGCGCATTGAAGGGGATTACGCGCGGCACGATCTTGGCTATTGCCGCCGAGCTCAAATTTCCCCTCCGCGAAACCGAACTCACGCGGCATGACATTTGGTGCGCCGACGAATGTTTCCTGACGGGAACGGGAGCCGAGGTGATTCCGGTCGTGAAGCTGGACGGCCGTGTCATAGGCACGGGCAAACCGGGCCCGATCACGGCGCGCGTCCTCGAGAATTTCCGTCGAAAAGTCCTCGTGGAAGGGACACGGACGTGACGCGGTTTTACGTGTCCGCGCTTGCGTCGTCGTCGGAGTTGGCCCATTCAGTCCTCGGGGAAAGGAGCGTTTGGTCCGGGGCGATTTGCGTTTCGCGGACCGGGCATTATTTTCCTGCTTAATCCAACATGGCCAACTCTCTAAAATGCGACCTTTGCTCCAAACCGGCAACGGTTCATCTCACCCAGATCGTCAATAGCAAGATCCACAAGGTCGATCTCTGTGAGGCGTGCGCGCAGGCCAAGGGTGTGACCGATCCGGGCGGCTTTTCGCTGGCAGATTTGTTGCTGAAGGCGTCGCTTAATCCAGAGCCTGCCGGCGATATCCGCTGTGAATCGTGCGGATTCACCCAGCAGGACTTCAAGAAGGCGGGACGTTTTGGCTGCCCGTCGTGCTACCAGCATTTTAGCAGCATGTTGGAACCCATGCTCGACACCATGCACAAAGGAGTAGTGCACACGGGAAAAATTCCCCAGCGGGCGTTGGAGCGGAAATCGCTGTATGAGCGCCTGACCAAATTGGAAACGGAGCTGGATCAGGCGATCAAGGCGGAGCGTTACGAGGACGCGGCGCGCTATCGGGACGAGCTACACCAAGTCAAACAGGCCGGCGGGCGCCAGGAAAATGCCTGATATGAAAATCAACGAACTGATCGATTCCCACTCGGAACTTACGGATACCGGCGCGAGCAAAAGTGCGGTGGTACTGATGACCCGTATCCGACTGGCCCGCAATCTCGCCAGCCATCCGTTTCCCGGCTGGGCGAAAGAGGCGCAAAAACGCGATATTCGCGACCGATGCATGCAGGCCGTTGCGGCCTTGCCGCAAATGAAGCGCGGCCTCGCGATCCCGGTCGAGAGCCTCGATGACTTACAGAAGCAAATCCTGGTTGAACGTCACTTGATCAGCCGGGAACTCTGCCACGCCAAATCCGGCTCCGGCATCGTGATCAGCAAAGACCAATCCTGCGTGGTTATGGTTAACGAGGAAGATCACCTTCGAATTCAGGTGCTACGCGCCGGTTATCAATTCAAGAAGGTCTGGAACACGATCAACTCGCTTGATTCCGATCTCGAGGAGCACTTGGACTACGCCTTTTCGCCGAAGCTGGGTTATCTGTCCGCTTGCCCGACGAATCTCGGCACGGCCATCCGGGCGTCGACCATGATGCATCTTCCGGCGCTGGTTATTTCCAGCCAGATGGAAAAAGTCGTCCGCGCGGTTAATCAACTCGGCATGGCTGTCCGCGGGTTGTTCGGCGAGGGTTCGGACGCGAGTGGGAGTATTTTCCAAATCTCGAACCAGACTACCTTGGGCGAAAGCGAAGATGACATCATCAAGCACCTGAATGGTGTGTTGAACACCATCATCGAACAGGAAATGAACGCCCGGGAAAAATTGGTTGAAGGCGAACTTAGCAAACTTTCCGACAAGATCGGCCGTGCGTTTGGAATCCTGCAAAATGGCCATCTCCTGAACTCGTCCGAGGCGATGAACCTGCTCTCGCTGATCCGACTTGGCATCGATTTGGGCGTCTTTGCCGATGCGCAGCGCGCCGTGGTCGACCGTCTGTTTATCGAGTGCCAGCCCGGCCACGTCCAACATGCGGCCAAGGGATCCTTTGAACCCAGCCAGCGCGACGTCCTTCGGGCCGAAAAATTGCGCATGGAATTTGCCAAAATGCCTTCACCTGACTTCAGTAACATCGTCCGCTAACCGATTATAACTACACCGCCGATGGAACCAATGAACAACTTCACGCCACGGGCACAACAAGTGCTCGCCTTGGCCCGCAAGGAAGCAGATCGCTTTCACCACAACTACGTTGGGACCGAGCATTTGTTGCTCGGCTTGATCAAGTTGGGGCAGGGCGTGGCGGTAAGCGTCCTCCAGAAAATGGGCCTCGACCTCGAGACCGTGCGAGGAGAAGTCGAAAAGCAGGTGGGCGTTGGCCAAGAGAGCAAAACTCCCGTTGGAAGCATTCCTTATACGCCGCGCGTCAAGAAAGTGCTCGCTCTCGCCGGCAAGGAAGCAAAAGCGCTGAACCATAGCTACGTGGGTACCGAACACATTTTACTTGGTCTCCTCCGCGAAGGGGAAGGCGTGGCCGCTCGCGTGCTCAAGACGCTCGAAGTCGATATCGAGCGGACGCGAAATGAGATTCTCCGCGAACTCGATCCCCAGTTTTCCGCCGGTCAGGGTGGTGGTGGCGAAGGAACGCCGCCCACCGGTAGTGGCGGCGGCGGTGGTGGTGGTGGCGAGGAAGTCCAGCCTCGCGGTGGAAACGCCGACGACAAAAAGGAAGTCAAGACCCCGGCGCTTAAGGCGTTTGGGCGCGATTTGACGGAATTGGCTCGGAAAGGCGAAATGGACCCCGTGGTCGGTCGCCAGAAGGAAATCAGCCGCGTCATCCAGATCCTTTGCCGCCGGACCAAGAATAATCCCGTGCTCGTCGGCGAAGCTGGCGTGGGCAAAACCGCCATTGTCGAAGGGCTGGCTCAGGAAATCATCAAGGGCAACGTCCCGGAGATCCTTGCGGACAAACGGGTCATTACCCTCGATCTCGCGCTCATGGTCGCTGGGACAAAATACCGCGGCCAATTCGAAGAGCGAATCAAAGCGGTGATGGACGAGATCAAGCGGGCCAAAAACGTGATCATCTTCATCGATGAAATGCACACCATCGTCGGCGCCGGCGCGGCCGAGGGTGCAATGGATGCATCAAACATCTTTAAACCCGCGCTTTCCCGCGGCGAATTACAGTGCATCGGTGCCACGACCCTCAACGAGTACCGCAAGTACATCGAAAAGGACAGCGCGCTCGACCGTCGTTTCCAGATGGTCAAGGTCGAGGCTCCGTCCGTGGAAGACACGATCCAAATCCTGAAGGGCATTCGCGGAAAATACGAAGAGCATCACAAGGCGACGTTCACCGACAAATCGTTGGAAGCGGCCGCGAAGCTCTCTGATCGTTACATCACCGGACGTTTTCTGCCGGACAAGGCCATCGACGTCATGGACGAGGCCGGTTCGCGCGCCCGCATCACCAAGCTTCACCGTCCGCCCGAGATCGAGGCGCAAGGGAAAGAAATCGAAGCGGTTTGCCTGCAAAAAGAGCAGGCGATCGCCGCTCAGCATTTCGAGGAAGCCGCCAAATATCGCGACAAGGAAAAGCAACTCCGCTCCAAGCAGGAGGAGTTGATCGAAACGTGGAAGAAAACCCGCGACGAGGAACGCATTATCGTCGACGAAGAGCAGATGACGATTGTGGTCTCGGAATGGACCGGCATTCCGCTGAATCGCCTTGAAAAGAAGGAGAGCGAGCGCCTGCTCGCGCTCGAACTCGAATTGCAGAAAGCCATCGTCGGTCAGGATCCCGCCACCGTCGCGATTGCCCGCGCCTTGCGGCGGTCGCGTGCCGACCTAAAGGATCCGCGACGCCCAATCGGCTCGTTCATGTTCATGGGACCGACCGGCGTCGGCAAAACCGAGCTCGCCAAGCAACTCGCGGCGCAAATGTTCGGCAATCAGGACGCTCTGATCCAGATCGACATGAGCGAGTACATGGAAAAATTTGCAGTGTCCCGTCTGGTGGGTTCGCCTCCCGGATACGTGGGCTACGAGGAAGGCGGCCAATTGACGGAAGCGGTTCGTCGTCGGCCATACTCGGTGATCCTTTTCGACGAAATCGAAAAGGCGCATCCCGACGCGCTTCAACTCCTGCTTCAGATTATGGAAGACGGCCGCCTGACCGATTCGCTCGGTCGCACGGTGGATTTCCGGAACACGATCATCATCATGACGACCAACGTCGGTGCGCAGCTGAT
>JAYVMJ010000515.1:0-7821 GCA_043759025.1 Verrucomicrobiota bacterium
CACCTTGGAAACCATCCATGCGGAAATTGAAACCCACCTCGGTGTGAGTGTAACGTTTGGGCGAACCGTGAACGCGCAACAACTGCGCGTGCTCCATCACCGCCGGATGTTTAGAGACGAACGCTCCACCTTCGCCGCAAGCGCCGAGATTTTTCGTCGGATAAAAACTGAAGGTGCCACAATCGCCAATCGCACCAACCGCCTGCGCCTTGTACTGGGCCCCGACCGCCTGCGCACAGTCCTCCACCACGAAGAGTTTATGCTCGCGGGCAATCGCCATGATTTCGTCCATCCGGGCGGGTTGTCCGAAAATATGCACAACGACAATCCCCTTGGTCTTCGGCGTGATCGCCTTGGCGATGGCTTCCGGGCTGATGCACCATGTATCAGCGTCGATATCGACGAATACAGGCGTTGCCCCCGCGTAGCTGATGCCCCAGCAACTTGACGCGAAAGTGAACGGAGTCGTGATGACTTCATCGCCCGGGCCAAAACCGCCGCAGAGCGAGGCGATGTGCAAGGGTGACGTGCCACTGTTCATGCCGAGTGTACGCGGATAACCCAGCGTCGCGCTGAATGCCTTCTCGAAATCCTCCACATCTTTGCCGAGGCAGAAGCGGGTGGCGTCGTAAGTGTCCGCAAGGGCGGCGAGCACTTCGGTGCGGATGGCCTGGTGCTGCTGTTTGAGATCGAGGAAAGGAACTTTCATTTTTTGGAAACCACTAATGCACACTAATGAACACTAATTCAATCCGTCTCTGCACGGACCGCAGCGGGGTCGCAGCGGCTCCAGTAGGGAAGGCGAACACGAACGATAACGTGAATCAGGAAGTGAGTTTCCCATTGAGCGCGGCGATCAATGAGTCGATCGATGGCTTTTCCGCCTCGAAATCGACTGGGAGGCCGAGCTGTTTCATCGTCGCGGTGGTGGTCGAGCCGATGCTGCCCGCGAGCGGACGACGCGCCTTGGCCGACAACTTTAACGCGGCGGCTTGATCGAAAAACGATTGCACGGCCGACGGGCTGGCGAAGAGCATTGCATCGGCCCCTTTCGCCCGGAAATCGCCCGCGATCGGATCGCTGGCCAAATCCGTTTCCTCGGTTTTATAGACGGCGAGACAATCCACGATGGCGCGATCTTCCTCGAGTTTTTGCACGAGGATTTCACGGTTCTGATTACCGGTCACGACCAGGACTTTGGCGCTGTCCATCGACTCACGGGCGATCAATTCCCTCGCGAGTTCCTCGCCGCTGGCTTTCTTCGGTTGGAGTTCAACCCGAAGATGCAGTTCCCTGACGGCCGCTGCGGTCGCCTCGCCGACGACGGCAATGCGCGCCAAGCCGAACGTGCGAATGTCTTCGTGCACGCGGAGAAATTCCTCAAAGAAGTATTTCACGCCGTTGATACTCGTGAAGATCACCCACTCGTAGCTGCCAAAACCACCGAGCACCTCGGCCAGTGTTTCGAGATTTACGTCCTTTTTGACCTGAATCAAAGGCAGCTCGATCACCTCGGCACCCAGCGCCTCAAGTTTAAGCCGCCATTCAACCGCTTGCTCGCGCGGACGGGTGATGACGATCCGGCGGCCGGATAGGGAATTCGTTTTGGATTCAGGCATGGAATTTCAATTCTCCGAGCAATCGTTTTGCGGCTTCGGCGGGATTTTCAAAATCAGCCGCCGTCAACAGTAACGTAAGAATGCCGGTGCGTTCGTGAAAGAAATGCAACGTGTCTCCGCTCACGTGCGCGGCAAATGCAATCTGGCAGCCGCCGCCGACCGCCGCCTGAATCGCCCGCTCGATATCGACGTTGCGCACCGTTCCCGCATCGAAAACGTCGCGGAGCAACGCCACGGTTTCGGGGCGACATTGAAGGGCGATCGCCCCCTGCCCCACCGCCGGAACGCTTTCCTCCAATTTCAGCGGCCGGAAAACAACTCCCGGCCACTCGCGAATGCCGAGCCGGTTCATACCCGCCGCCGCAAGGATGGTCGCGTCAGCGAGTCCGCTCGCGATCTTTTTGAGCCGGGTATCCACGTTCCCGCGAATCTCGGTGAAAGTCGCCGCCGGAAAAAGTTGTTTGATCTGCAGTTGTCGGCGCGGACTGCCCGTCGCAATCGTGCGGGGTTCGGTCACGCCCTCGCGCAACACCAGCACGTCGCGCACGTCCTCACGGGGCAAATAGCCCGCGACGATGAGCCCGGGCGTGTTTTCGCCGGGGAGATCCTTGCAGCTGTGCACTGCGACGTGGGCGTCGCCGCGGATTAAAGCCTGCTCCAGTTCGGCGGTAAAAAGCCCTTTGCCACCCTGTTTGCTCAACGACCATTCCGCCTGTCGGTCGCCGGTCGTCACCACTTTCAACAATTCGCATTCGGCGCCCGGAATCTTTTCCCGCAACCGCGCGGCCACCATCTCGGTTTGGACGAGCGCGAGAGGGCTTTTGCGGGTGGCGAGGATGAACTTCATGGAGAACGATGCGGAAATTTTATCCGACGCGGGCTTGCCGAGCCGTAGCAGCAACGAAAGCGGTCCGCCTGCGCTCAGCAAACTGAGCTTCGGCGCGACAGCCTTCACTCTCGCTGCGCTGCGAGCGAAGGCTGGTAGACGGTGAGGGACTCGAACCCCCGACCCTCTCGGTGTAAACGAGATGCTCTAACCAACTGAGCTAACCGTCCGTAAGCGGGCCAAGAAACGCCAAGCGTTCCAGCCCGGCAAGTCAAAAGCCCATCAATTCAAGGCAGCCGGTTTCAGGCCTTCAGCGGCAGACCCAACTCAATCATCTTTTCCGCCGTCTGAATCGCGTTGAGGGCCGCACCCTTCCACAGGTTGTCGCCACTGACCCATAGCGCCAAACCGTTATCCAGAGCGGTATCGAGCCGGATTCGGCCGACGCCACATTTTTCCTGCCGGCTGTAAGCCAACGGGGTCGGATAAGCTTTCTTCTCGGGCTCATCGATCAATTCCGCCCCGGGAAACGACGCGATGGCCTGCCGGGCAGCCTCGACCGAAACCGGCCGATCAAACTCGGCGTTGATTGCGACAGAGTGCGCCCGAACGACGGGGACGCGAATACACGTCGCCGAGACCTTCAGGTCAGGCATGCCCAGAATCTTCCGGCTCTCCGCGCGCATTTTGGTTTCCTCACCGGTGTATCCGTCCGACCCAAATGAATCGATGTGCGGAATCAGATTTTGGAAAATCTGGTGCGGGTAAACTTCGCGCGGCAGCGGTTGTCCCGCGACGTATGCCTTCGTTTGCAATTCCAGCTCCGTGACCGCATCGGCTCCCGTACCGGAAACCGATTGGTACGTCGCAAAGAAAACGCGCTTCAAGCCAAATGCGCGATGCAACGGATAGAGCGCCATCAGCGCCACCGAGGTCGAGCAGTTCGGGCTGGCAATGATCCCTTGGTGCGTGCGCAACGCATCGGCGTTGATTTCCGGAATGACCAACGGCACCGCCGGATCCATCCGGAACGCGGAACTCTTATCGATCGCCAGACAACCCCGCTTCACCGCCTCGGGCGCGAGGAGTTTGGTGACCGAAGTGCCAGCGGCAAAAAACGCGAAATCGAGGCCGACGAAGGCTTCGGGCGTCGCCTCCCGCACGGTGATTTTTTTCCCACCGAAATCAATGGTGCGCCCCGCGGAACGCGCCGACGCCATCGGTCGGAGTTCAGCAATGGGAAATGCGTGCGCCTGCAACAGGGCAATCAGCTCTTGACCGACTACTCCCGTGGCACCGACGATACCGACTCTATAGGATTTAATACTCACAGTGAATGATATGTTGAAACCGATCAAAGAAAGGTGCGACGCGCTCGGAATCAAGCCGACAGCGCGGATTATGACAGTTTCCATTGCCCAGTAACTGCTTGATTTTACCGGAACGAGGCGTTCGTCCGCGCGCATGTGGTCTCAACCTCACGTCGGCCGCCTTCCAACATCAAGGACTCGCTCGGCACGCGCTGGCCCGAACGCAACCAGAGCGGTAACGCCATCGACTTCCACACCCAAATCCTCGGGTGGTCGTTTCACGACACCATGCGCGCCCTCACCCAGATCTAATGCCGTTTGGCCGCTGCGGTCATAACTCGCCCTGAGCCTGTCGAATGGGTTACGACCGCAGCGTGGCCGAAACCCATTCCGCCCTCGTCCCGCTACGCGGGACAAGGGCGCGACCAGACGCTCAGGACGGTCAGAACCGGCAAAATGGTTGCGGCCATAAATCAGGCCCCGGGAAAATCCACCCTCCCATCGTAAGCCGGGGCCGCTTCGAACCAAATTTTACGCACCACCACCCACCGCGCGCTCAATGGCATCGTAAGCTACGATCGGAGCGCGGCAATTCGGCGACGAATTACGACGCCAGTCCGGCCAGGCCGCAAAAATCCTTACGCGGCCAATTTGGCAAATCTTATGACCAGAAAAAAATCGGTGACATCTTAGCGATGCGCGAGCGTGCGGCGCGCGGGCTTCTCGGCAAAAAACGCCTCGGTCGTGCTCCGCAAAAGTGCCTGCTGCTGCTCGAAGGTGAGGCCGCGCAGCTTGCGGCCGGTGGCGATGCGCCAACGGCGGGACTCAGCTACGGCGTCAAAGGTCTTTTTCTTGGTCGTGGCCATGGATAAGGAAGGTTGGAGCAACTATGCGCAAAGACGGGTAGCCTTGCAAGAGATTCACGGCATTAAAACCCGACTCCCGGCGCACGTTGGCCAGATGCTTAAAATTCCAGCACACGAAGTATTCCAGACGGGCGATGGTGCAGACGGCGACATGTCGCATCGTCGTCATAATTGGGCGGCACGATTTTTTGGGCGAGATAGGCTTGCGCCAGTTCCTCCACCTCGGCGGTGCGTTCCAGCACGTCGTCCGGCGCGAAGGTGGCCCGCATCAATTCCCGCACGCGCTCCGGTGCCCCCGCGATCTCCTGGAACACGAGTTGCGAGGTGATGAAGCGGTAATGGCCCGCCTCGCGCAGCCGCCAGAGGGCGCGGGTGTCGGCCATAAATTCGGCATCGTAATAGCCGCCGATGACCGACGTATCGAGATAGAGCGAGAGCGCGTGCATGGCCGGATTCATGACGGGGACGAAGACGACGGTCGAGGCGACAGTTTCGCGCCGGGATGGGTGGCGGCATGCACTTCCATTGGCGGGTTTCTTCCTTTGTGAGGGTGAAGCCGAAGCCCGCTGTTTCCGGCACGCGGCGAGCGGCTGTCAGCAAAAACAAAACGCCGCCCCGGCAAGCCTTTCGATAAACTCAAGACAGGCGGGAAGCGGCGTGGAGGGCGGCTAAAAAAAGAAGGCGGCTCAACGGTGCGCGAGTTCGCGCGCGGGCTTGCGACGGCACTGAAGTATTCCTGCATCGAAAGCGGAGTGCCAAAAGTAAAGATCCTCGGGGCAAGCCCCGAGGATATTTAACAAGACCACCACCAACTCATCCGGCACTCATGCAATCCACACTCAAACCCGATCACCCAACCAAGCCGAAGCAAGCTTCGGGGTATCGGACCCAGAGCGAATGCAGCAGAATTGACGGCTTTGCGTTCGGAAAATGCCCGGCTCTGAAGTGGACCTTGGGTGGGCATCACTACGTTCAGCAGGGGCGAGTACAGGAGGCAACGAGGTTGCGCGCGGAGAATGATCAGTTGCGCTTGAAGATCAGCCGGCAACGCCAAGCTCAATTGGAGAAGGCAGGCGTACAGGAACCGCAAGTCGAAGCTGGCGTGATTTCCAATACGACTCCGACGGAGATATCCGAGGCGGGGCGATCAGGAGCGCCAACAGCCGAAATCTCGCGCGTACCAGGGACGGAATATCGCAATGAAGGGCAAACCACGCCGATCGCCGCACTCCAAACTTATGCTTGGGCCTGCGATCGTGGCGACACGGCGACCAAGATTCATCTGATTCGCTTCGATGAGTCGGTCCGGCGCAAGGCGGTAGCCTATATGGCGACGCCATCGGAGGAGGCACGGGCCCCGTCGAATTCGCCCGAGGCGATGGCGGGCGGCGCTGCTCATTGATCAAGGCATTCAAGATCCCTTTCCCGGGGCGTCGATTCTGGCTCTGGCCAGGATCGAGGTGATCCGCGAAGCGAGGGTGGCGTTGCTTTTGCCCGGCACTAATCGTGAGCGCGCCGAGTTTCAGAAAACGGCGGACGGCTGGAAATACGCGATCACCGAAAAATGGTGGACGACTACATCGCGGAAACCAACGCGAAGGCGCCGGCGGCGCGCTGATCTCATGGTATCGGTCCAGGGACGGCGCGACCAAAGGCTGAACTCTCGAAAGAAGGGGCTGCGGGAACCTGAGCAACCAAAGTGGCGTAACGAAAAACCGGGAGCCAGACGCAGGTCCCCCTGTCCAACTTTGGGGTCCAGTGCAAACCCCATCACGAAAAATTCGATGGTTTTTGAAGACGCAAGCCTGCCTTCCTTTGTCCACCGTCCCTTCTCTGCACGCTTGCCCAACCCGCCCCACTCTGTTCCTTGTCTGCGGTCGTTCGATCCATTTTGATGTCCGCGGAAACCGTTCCTCTCTTAACTCCCAGCCAGCGCAAGCTGGTGGGCTTTGCGTTGGGGTTCACCGCCGTCTTCGGAATCTTCGCCCTTTCCGGGCTGAGCCTTTATCTCTTCGGGCGGTTTCTCGGGGAATTCTCCAGTGCGTTCTGGCCCATCGCGACGGCGGGAATTCTTGCGCTGATTCTCCGGCCGGTGGTCAAAATTTTTGTCCTGCGTTTAAAACTTCGCCGACTTTCCGCGGTCATCTTGCTGTACGGCTTATTTATCCTGCTGGTAACCGGTCTGCTCCTGGCGGTGCTGCCGAAACTGATTTCCCAGATCGTGGACTTCTTTGCTTACCTGCCGACGCTATGGGCAAACACCGTGGCGTGGGGCGAACAGCATTTCCCCGAGTGGAATGAACAGATCCGGGGTTACACGGACAGCCCGACCGTGAAAAACGCCATCGATGCCCTCGCGAAGCAGGCGCAGGATATGCTCACCCCTCTCATCCCCTCCTTAAAATCAGCGGGAGCCGGAATCTTTGGTATCTTTGGGTTTGTCGCCTCACTTGCGATCGTTCCGGTCTATCTCTTCTTTTTCCTGCTGTCGGGAAACGACGATCCCACCAAGAGCCTGCCGAAGCACCTGACTTTTCTTAGCATCGAACATCGCAATGATGTCACTTTTCTCGTGCGTGAATTCATCGGAATCATCGTGGCGTTCTTCCGCGGGCAACTACTGATCGGTTTCATCATGGGCGTATTGCTCGCGCTTGGATTTACGATTGCCGGGTTGAAGTTCGGCCTCGCGCTCGGGTTGATCGTCGGCCTCATCAACATCGTCCCCTACCTCGGATCCATCCTCGGACTCAGCGTCGTGCTGCCGCTCGCCTTGTTTCAACCCGATGGCGGTGGCGTGGGGTTGATGGGCGCGTGCTTGGGGATTTTCGTTGGCGTTCAGGCAATCGAAGGCTGGCTCCTGACGCCACGCATCATGGGCCAGCAAACCGGCCTGCACCCCGTCGCGATCATTTTCGCGGTGTTTTTCTGGGGCGAAGCATTCAACGGTATTCTGGGCATGCTGCTCGCGGTTCCGTTGACCGCCTTTGTCGTCACCGTGTGGCGGCTGCTGCGGCACAAATATTTTGGACGTGAACGAGCCGGCACCTGAGGAGTGTGCGAATTGCGGCGCCGAAATCCAGCGGGGAGCAAGTTCCTGCCCCGAATGCGGAGCGGACGAACGCACCGGCTGGCGCGAACAGAGCATCTACGACGGACTCGACCTGCCCGATCCGGAACCGGATCCCAACGAAAAATTG
>JAYVMJ010000516.1:0-4565 GCA_043759025.1 Verrucomicrobiota bacterium
CACTTGATAGACGGCGACGGCGGCTTCCTCGGCGGCGAGCTCGGCGGCATCGACCTTGTCGTTGCGAAAATCCTCTTCGCGGAGGCGATGCTGCTCAAAACCAATCAGGCGGTAATGGCCGACACGCGCGGGATTGAAACGCACCTGAAGCTTGACGTTTTCGGCGGCCGGCCGGAATGCGCCGGCGAGTTGGTGGGCGAAACCCGCGTCGGCGGCTTCGGGAGAATTCAACGCATAATAGCGTCCGTCGCCTTTGCGGGTGAGGGCTTCGAGCATCGTATCGTCGAGCCCGTCGAAACCCACGCCGCACGCGTCGAACGCGATGCCTTGTTGGCGCAGGGTTTCGATCGTCGAGGAAAGCTGCGCCGGATTGGCGTTACCAAGATTGGCGGCGCCGTCGGTGAGCAACACGATGCGGTTTTGCGCGGTGGTTTCGAATTGGCGGCGGGCGAGTTCGCCGCCGAGCTTGAGCGCTTCCTCGAGATTCGTTCCGCCCTCGGGCGGAACATGGGCGATGAGGTCAAGGAGCTGCTTGGATTGATCGCCGGCCACGGATTCCGCGAGGAGGCTCGGCCGGCGTGCGAAACCGATGAGCGTGATCCGGTCATTCGGCCCGAGCAGCGACACGAGCGCGGCCATGGCGCGGCGCACGATGGCCACGCGGTCATCGCGCTCCATCGAACCCGAGGTATCGAGGAGGATCGTGAGATGGAGGGGCTGCGACGCGTCCCGACCGGACGCTGCCACTTTGATGGCGATGCGAACGAGATTGCGCTGTTGGAGGAACGGATGAGCCGCCTGCTCGATGTGGCAGGAAACTTTTTCAACGAGTGAAGGCGTGGGATCGCCGTAATTGAACGCGTTGTAGAATTCCTCGGGGCGAATCCGCGCCGGGTCGATCGACTCGTTGGCTGCGAGTGCCGCCTGCGCGAGCCGGAACGAGACGTCGCTCACGTGGAGGGAAAAGGTGGAGACCGGTACTTTCGCGGCGTCGGTTTCGACCGGTGTGCCGGCGGGAACGGGCGCTTGCGGTGACGGAGCGAGTGGCCGGTCGTCGTCGCGTTGGGTTTGCTCGCTCTTTTTTTCCGGTGATGCGGCGGATTGCGCTGGTGTGTCCGACACGGCGTCGGTTGCTCGCGCGAGTTTTCCAGCTGCCGCTCCCGAACTGGGAGCATATTGTAGAGCGGCCGCGGAATAGCCTGCGCTTGCATCTGCAAGAAACTCCTTTGTGACAACAGTGATGGGCGAACCGATGTCCTTTAGGTCAGTGCGGAGACGTGTACCAGCAAGTGTGCTGGTGGCAGCGTAACCTTGATCTTGTGGGGCGGTGACTACAAATGGGGAAAGCTCCAGTTTTTCGTCGTCGGAGGCGGTATCGGCTCGTGAGTCGTCCGTCGTTTTGCCGGCCTTGATTGCAGGTAGCTCATGGTGCCCGCCCCAATTCCTAGCTGGAGCGTTCGCATCCTGCTGATCGACTCTCAGGGACGATGAGTATTTTTCTTCGCGACCGAAAGAATTGTTCAACTCAACCGCCCCGCCTCTGGGGAGTAGTTGTTTGGCACTTTCGCTAAACGGCGTTTTGCTCCGCGACGCTGGAGACGAAGGAGCTTCGTAGTAGGCCCTGCCCATCGGTGCAGAGAGCGGCACCGAAGCGATCAGTGGTCCGCTTGCTTTTCCCAAAGCTCTCGAGAGATCTGCTTTTCCTGCGCTGAGTTCATCGGCCTGCGTTTTTGAAACTTGGGTCAGGCGCTCGACGGCGGATTTTTCGGCAAGTTCATCAGCCACGAGAGATTCTTTTCGCTTTTCCAGATTCGCGCCGGGCTGTTCTTCACTTTCGTGCGGTTTGGCTTCCGCTCTTTGGAACATCGCCATCGAAGCCACGCGGTCCTCGTGCTGGCGATAGAGTGGAAGCGACAGGAAAGTGAAAAACCCAACGGTCAGGCACGCGGCGATGGCGAAGAGCCATTGACGATCTTTGCGGTGGGCTTTTTTCGTGGCCGTGAAATTCGGCGCCGCCACTTTTGCGCGGGCTGGTTGGGCGGTGTTGGCTTCGGAAGCGCCGAGTGTGTGAAGCAGCTTGGCGCGGCGTTCGGCGGAAAGGCGCAGAGGCTCTTTGTCGGGGCGGACGGCTTCGCCGGCGAGTCCGTGCACGGCTTCGATGCGGCGTTTGAAAATGCCCAGCTCAGGCTTTTCGCCGATGAGCCGGGTGAGTTCCGCGATTTCGAAAGCGGAGGCTTCTCCTGCCACCCACGCCACGATGCGGGCTTCGAGCTCGGGGTCGAGGTGGGGTTGCAGGTCGGGAGTGTGGTCGTCGTGATTCATTGGGTTTCCTTAGCCGCGGCTGCCCTCGATGCCTGCGTGACGCAGCGCGTCCGCGAGGCCTTTCAATACGTGGTGCAGCCGGTAGCCGACATTGCTGACGCTGAGTCCGGTTCGCTGGCTGATTTCCTGGTACTTCAGGTCGTCGTTATATTTGAGTCGGAGGAGGGTTCGGTCCTCGTCCGACATTTCTGCGAGGAGCAGGCGCATCGTGCCGATGGCCTCGTTCCGGCCGAGGATGTCGGCGGGCGGATGATCCTCCGCCGTCGCGGTGTCCTCTTTCAATTCCGATTCCGGTTTCTGATCGCGCAGGTGGTTGAGCGCGAGATTGCGGACGCTGCGATAAAGCCACGCCCGCGGGTTTTCCACTTCGGCCCAGACCTGGTGCAATCGGAGAAAGGTTTCCTGTACGAGTTCCTCCGCCACGGTTGGGCGTCGGACCAATCCGATCGCGTACCGCAGCAAGCCGCTTTCCTCTGCTGCGAAGACGGCGACGATGGTGTCAGGCTTGGCGGTCATCGCTGTTGCCGACGGTCTCCCCGTGACGCCGGAGGGCGGCAGCGAGGGGACGCGTTCGAAAACCAAGGGTTCCATGGAGGGTGTGAAATGGAGTTGAGAATGACTCCAACGAAGAAGACACGCTCGTCACAGGGTCCTTAGAAAATAATTTCGATTTCGATCTGCGTGGGGTCACGTGGATTTCGCGACGTGTTGCAAACGCCTGCGGGATAGAGCCGTCTGAATTCACGGCTGGAGTGGGGCAAGCCATCAGATTTTTTAAGGTACGGCCGCAGGGGAGTGACCAGCAAGGGCGAATGCCGATTGATGAGCGCTCAACGAGCGGACGAAGGTCGGAATTAAACGCGGAGGCGGTGGAGTTGTGCGGGCGATTGAAAAGCAGAAGGGTTAACCGCTAATGGTTTCGGTTGGAAGACGGAGGTGTCCGCTGATCGCGGACGGGCGCATGGAAGATTAGCCTTGGGACTGGTGGCGGCGGTCGTCCCTGACATCCGTAGTTTTGTCTGCAGGAATGATGTCCAGCCTGCGATCAGCAGGCTCCCCGGAACGAAACCACGACGACGATCAGTCGGCGTACAATTTGTAAAATTCATGGTAATAAATTCATTAGCGGTTAAATAATCTGGTTTGATCGGGTCGATACTGCGGAATTTTTATCCACTGATAGTTTCGCTTAATGGCAGACGCGTTGTGCGAAGCACGCGGTCGGGGTAGGGCGCTTTGTCCCTAAAGCGCCGGCAGAATGCGATCTCGATTGCCACGCGAGCACCCCCAAACGGCGGGTTGCGGAGAACCCGCCCTACCTCAAATACATTTTCGTTCGCTTCTCCTCCGCGAACTCCGCGACCTCCGCGTTAAATTCCGAAATCTGACTGCGCTCGGGAGTATTGCGGGAACCAACTTCCGATTGCCTGTGACGGAAATTGCGTCGTTAGTTGTCAGCATCATGCCCACTGAGCCAGTTTGGAGTACGCCGGCAAAACTCACGCAGGAGCGCTTCGTTAATCTCTTCTCCACGGAAATCGCCCACTCCAATGGACGGACGTCTTCGTGGGTGTTTGCATCGCGCAAGGAGACGCCCGGCGCATCCGCGATCCAAGCCGACGCGGTGACGGTGGTCGCCGTGATGCGGGAGTCAGGGGAAACGCGTCTCGTGATGACGCGTGAGTTCCGTGCTCCCTTGCGCGCGTACGAACTTTCGCTGCCATCCGGGCTGATCGATCCAGGTGAGTCGCCGAGCGAAACGGCGGTGCGGGAATTCAATGAGGAAACCGGGCTGACGCTTGGTCGTGTTTCCCATGTTTCACCCCCAACGGCTTCGTCGGCCGGTTTGACCGATGAAACCGTCGCATTCGTTTTCGGCGAAGCGTCCGGTTCGATCAGTCGCGCGCACCAGACGGAGCACGAAGACATTGAAGTGCGCCTCGTGTCCGTGGCGGACCTCCGGCAGGTGCTTTGCTCCGCTCAGGGCGATATTATTTCCAGCCGCCTGTATCCGCTCTTGCTCGGCTATGTGACCGCCGGCGCGATCACGCTACCGGCGTTATGAGAACGAGTGAGTAGTTTTGCCAAACGAGGTTGGACTCTAAAATGGAGCTGCGGCGACCTCGCTGCAGCTTTTGAATTTCCACGATCCTTTGACGTAGTGCGAGCTTTAGCGGGCAAAACCAATCGGTAAAACATCAACCCGACCTTCGCGTTCAGCCTGTGGCTTATCAGTGCTACCT
>JAYVMJ010000517.1:0-4121 GCA_043759025.1 Verrucomicrobiota bacterium
TACGGCCTCGACCGCTGGCGTTGGGGCAATCGAGCCCGCAGGGCCGATCAAGGTCATTTTACCCACGGAAATCCATTGGCCTGAAATCTCACTGGCTTCAAATTTGACGCGGTTTTCTCCGCTAACCAGGACGACGTCGATTTCGAAACCAGCGAGGAGGAACGGCTCGCGGGCATTGAAGTAACGGGCGAGATCCGGCCGCGGCTGGCCGTAAAATGCCGGGAAGATCCGGCCACCGAGGTTTACGCGCAAGTCGGTGAGGAACCGGCCGGGCTTGCCGACCGCCCAGCCTTTCAGTCGCACGGAGGCGGCGGGGAGTGCCGCGCCATCCGCGTGATCGTCCAACATAAAAAATGCCTCGTTGGTTTCCTGCATATTATCTTCCCGCAGTGGCGGGGGAAGCCGGGACGATTGTCGTGGAAGAGACGCTTGTAAAGCGAGCTGTCGGAATGGATTTAGCACAAAAAAATATTGGCATGCGCGGGCCGGGTCGCCTTTTTGACGGGATGGCAGAAAGCAACCTCACGCCGCAGTCCGACCGTTGGGAAACCCGTTTCGCGGTTGGATTGTTCTGTCTGGCGCTCGCGTTCCATTTTTGGGGCGCGCTGGTCGGTTGGAAGAGCCTGAATCTGCCCGGCTGCGAGTTTCGCCAGACGCAAACCGGGGTTTCGGCCTTCTTTATCCAGCGTGAACATAATTTCTCGCTGGCTTATCCGACGCCCGTGCTTGGGAAGCCCTGGTCGATCCCATTGGAGTTTCCCCTCTATCAATGGACGGTGGTGTGGGTGTCCAACGGGTTGAAGATGCCGCTGACGCAGGCGGCGAGGGCAGTGAGTCTCGTGTGTTTCTATCTTTCGTTACCCGCGCTGTATTTACTGCTGGGACGCATCGGGCTTACGCGACCGCGGCGATTGCTCGTCCTCGGTCTGGTGGTCACTTGTCCGCTCTACGTTTTTTATGCGCGCGCGTTTTTGATCGAGACGATGGCGCTGATGTTTGGCGCGTGGTTTATGGTGGGTTATGTGCTGGCGGTCGAACGAAAGAATCAGCGATGGCTGGTGGTGGCGACGCTGGCCGGAGCCGGTTGTGGTCTCGTGAAAGTGACCACCTTCTTTTTCTTTTTGATGCCTGCCTTGCTTTGGACGTTTTGGTGGTTCTGGAATGATTGGAAGCAACCCGCGAACCTTCGCGGACGAGTCCTTCTGGGACACATCGGGTGGTGTCTGCTGGCCGTGGTGGTGCCGTTCGCGGCGTCAATTTGGTGGGTGCACTTTTCGAACGGGATCAAGTCGCTTTCGATCGCGGGTAATTTTTTGCTCTCCAACCGGCTCACCGATTACAATTTTGGGAACGGCGTGAGATTTTCCACCGACTTGTGGCGTGAGCACTGGCAGGTGTTGTTTCTCGATCTGACCTCGCGTTCTGCGCTTGTCGGTTGCGCGGTGCTCGCGATCGCGTTCGCCCGGCGCTGGTGGCGGATGATGGGCGCCCTGGTTTTTCTATTTTTTGCCGTGCAGGTAATTTTTCCGATTTTGTATGCGTGGCATGAGTACTATTATGTCGCCAGCGCGTTTACGCTGATGATGGCTTTCGGCCTCGCGCTCTGTGGCGTCTTTGAGTCGCGATTGCCGCGCCTCGCGGCGTGGGTCCTCGTCCTGGCTGTTTATGGCTTGCAGATGAATGGTTACGTTCAGAATTTTTACCCGATCCAGCGGCAAATCAGCGGTGGCGGCAACAACCTGACTCTGGCTTTGAAAAGTGTGATGGCGCCGGACGAGGTGATGGTGGTTGCGGGTGACGACTGGAATTCGATGACGCCTTATTATGCGCAGCGTCGGGCGCTGATGATCCGGCGCAGCCTCGAGCATACGTGGTCTGAAATTATCCCCGCCTTCGATCGACTGAAGGACGAGGAAGTGACGGCGTTGGTGCTGCACGGCGAGCAGGCGAAAAATCAGGGCTTGATCCAGCTGGCGGTGGAGCATTTTCACCTCGATCCGCGGCCGGCCTTTCGCTGGCGCGATGCGACAGTGTACGTTCATGCGCAGATTCGTCCGCACGTTTCCTCGCTCCTGAAAAATGTGCCGGAGATTGAACTCCTCGACCCGACGCCCGACGATTCAAGCCCCTTGCTGAAGCATGAAGTCGAAACCGCGAGCTTGCTGCGACGTTTCCGCGACGATTTCGGTCAGATGACGCCTGTGCCTTTCCGATTCTATACGACTTATGGCTTGAGCCGCCTCGATTTTGAGGGGCATCCGGCTCATTTCGCCCATCCGGATACACGACTTTCGTTTCACCTGAATGCCGGCAAGCACACGATGATGGCCGAAGTGGGCATGGACCCTGGCGCCTACGCTCAAGGAATTTCATTTTACGACCGGACGGATGGAGTGGAGATCCGGCTTGAACGGGAACCCCCCAGTGGCGGACGAGAATTGCTTTTTAGCCGCCTGCTTAATCCCCGCGACCATGCTTCGGATCGCGGACTGCTCACTCTTCAGCACGCGTTTGAATTATCCGTTGCGGGCACGGTCGTGCTCAGCGTCGGTCCCGGGCCACAAGGAAACTATGCCCGCGATTGGACGATACTCGGTAAGGTCGAGTTCAAGTGATCATCCCGCCGCCACCTCGGCGGCGAGTGCGGCGTGACGCGTCAGCAAGCTGCCCGCCTCGAATTCGGCGATAACCCGGGCGCGGGCGCGCTTGGCGAGAGATTGGCCGATTTCCGGGGAACGAAGCAATCGCGCCATGCCTTCGCACAACGCGACGGTGTCTCCCGGTGGGATCAACATGGCCTCCAATTCCGGACGCACAAGCTCGGGCACGCCTTGGACGTTGGAACTGAGGATCGGGGTGCCGAATGCCATGGTCTCCAGGATGACGCGCGGCGACGATTCCTCGAAACTCGAGCAGACGAATAAATCGGCCGCGGCGTAGTAGGGGAAGTAGTCGGCGGTTTCGGCGTGCACCGTGAGATTGGCGTGGCCGAGTTGGCCGAGCAATTCGCCCAGCATGTCGTCGAACGGCGAATGACGCCCACCGAGCATCACGAATTGCGTGCGCGCGGCGAGGTCGGGATGGCGTTGCCAAAGAAGATCCACCGCCCGGGCAAAAATGTGCTGGCCTTTGCGACCTGACACCGTGCCGACGTTGGTCACGAGAAGTTCGCCGGGTTCGAGGGCGAAGCGAGCGCGCGTTTTTTCGCGGGGATTTTCCGCGCGCCAGGCATCGATGCGTGCGACGTCAATCCAGCCGGGAGTCAGCCGGTGGTTCGCTGGTCGACCGTAGTCCGTGTGATAGTACCTGGTCGAACGCGTGGTGAACGAAACTCGGTCCGCCAACGCAAACGCTTCATCGACGAGCGCAATCACGGATGGATGGAGTCGGCTGTGATAAAAACTGGTGGGCGTGGTGCTTTCGTGGATGTACAGCAAAACCCGGCGTCCCGCGGCTTTAGCGGCATGCACGGCCCAGAAGGTGGTGAACGTATTGCATATGATGAGATCGTAGGGCGCGAAATGGAACGGAAGCTCGCCGATCAATTTTTTCGCCGCAGCGGCAGAAGACGCGGCGAAAATCGCAGCGGCGTCGACAATTTCGACCCGCGCTCCCATCGCCTCGAAGCGTTCGCGCAGCGGTCCGGCGGTCGGACTCAAGACGGTCACATTGACCTGTTGCGTGGTGAGGTGACGGACATAATCCACCAGGAAAAGCGGTGCGCCCTCCATGTCCAAACTGTGGGTGACGACCAGCATCCGGCGGGGCAACGGTGCTTCGACCGACGCGGGCGATAGTCGGAGTTCGGCGGTCGCCGGGGGCGACGCCGGTGCGCGCACGCGGAAATCCTCGGCGAGCCGGGCGATTTCCGCGTGCATCTCCTCATCCTCGACGAAAGCTCTGTCGCGGGCGGCCATCGCCTGGCGCAACGCGTCGAGCGCGGCATCAAACGTGACCTGGCTTTTCGCCGGATACGGAGCCTTTTCGTCCTCGCTTCCGAGCATCCGGCTGCGCTGGACCGAACAGAGGTGCAGCGAGCCATCCGCCAATTCGGCGTAAAGTCGAAGAGACGCGGGTGCGGGAAGCTGCGCCGGCAGATCGATCAGGCCGTAAAGCGCGCA
>JAYVMJ010000518.1:0-7327 GCA_043759025.1 Verrucomicrobiota bacterium
CATCCGGAATCGTGGAAACTTTTTTCCCTCAATCCCGTAGAGGGAAATCCGCTGCCGCCCGAGGGCACGCAGCGTCCAGCCCTCATTATCGGGTTGTCCTATACCGACGTTCATCGCAGCCAGCAACGCCTGCTCGATCACCGGCTGCTGCCCTACCGTTTGGAAATGGGCATCCTGCCGTTGCTCGGCGTGATCTCCTCGGTCAAGACCCGGCGCAACGACAAGCGCGCCATCGTCGTGGTCAACATTGAGCAGGAACACACCGTCGCCTACATCCTCGGCAAGGAGGGCGTGCACACGCCTGCGGCGGTCCGCCACGGTTTCTCGTCGATTGTCCACGCCGCCCGCAAGGAATTTGGCCTCAATCATTCCACCGCGGTGCGCGATCGTCTCCAGCAAAACGACGAGGAGTTGCTCTTGCGCGGCAGCCGCTTCGTTCGCGCGATCGGTCGCGACCTGAAGCCGTTGGTCGATTCCTACGAGATGACCACCGGCCAACCCGTCGGCGAAATCTACTGCGCTTACCTGCCGCCCGCGCTTTCCTGGATTTCCGAGCCCCTCGCCCAAGTTATCGGCCGCACCCCGTTCAGTCTCGAGTGCAAGGAGTGGATGCCCACCGTCGGCTTACAGGTTGCGGACGGCGTCCCGACCTTTGGCCAACACTGGATCGGCGCACTCAGCCTTCTCACGGATTTCCCAGCGGCTAGACCCGAAAGCACGCCCTCGGAGGACGCCGTTTACCAAGGCCCGTGGCACATCGACTGCCGGCTTTCCGCGCAACTGCCCAACAACAAGCTGGTGCGCCGCCGGTTCCTCAGCACCGCGCTCATTGCCGCATTGGCCGCTTCCGCCCTCACGCTCACCTGCTGGCTGCTCTACGTCAGCCACACACTGGACGCCGATACCGTTTTCTGGAACCAGCGAATCGGCGAAAGCCAGAACCTGTTCACCGATCTCAACGAGACCACCCGCACGCTGGCCAACCGCACCGCAAAACTGGACAACGCCTACGACCTGATGGGCGGACCGTATCGGGTCTCAGATTTGATTCTAAATCTTGGCCGCACCCGTCCGGCCAACATGCGGATCGACAGCATCGAGGCGAACGAAGCCGGGGTCGCCATGCGCGGCGGTCTCCGCGAACCGTCTGAGCAAGCGAGCCGCTCGCTCCGGAAATATGTCGACGACCTGCGCCGGGACCCGGCGATCGGCCCAATTTTTGCCACCGTGGCGCTCACGTCGTTGCAGCGCGAGGACGAGTCCGACTCCCTTGCCTTCGAGATCACGTTCAAATTGAAAAAGCCCGAGCAATGAACGCCTCACTGCAAAATTTCCTGACATTTGCGCGACGCTCACCGTTTCTCGTGTTCTGCGTCGTTGCCCTGATCACATGTTCCATCGCGGATTATTATCTCTGGCAGCGCGAAAGTGAGATAAACGCGCAGCACGAGGAAGTCCGCCGAAATGGGGAAAAAATGTTTTCCGCCCTGTCAAGCCACGGCCGGATCAGTGTCGAACTCCAATCGGTCAACGACGCCTTGAAACAAATAGACGACAACCTGATTGCCGAGACCGACCTCGCGGAAAACATCGGCTATTTTTATCAGATGGAAACGCTCAGCCGCGTTCATCTCACGCAGTTGAATCAGCTGAGTTCCCAACCGGTCGAGGATAGCGCTTACAAAGCCATCCCATTTTCGATGCGCGCCACCGGCACGTATGCCCAGCTCATCAGTTTTCTCCGCGAGTTGGAAAGCGGGCCGCGCCAGTCGCGAATCAAGACCTTCAATTTCACCCGGGCGGATGCCAAGAGCAACGCCCTCACGCTGGGACTCACCGTCGAACTCCTCGGAAGCCCATGAACCACTTCTTCCGCCGATCCATTTGGTTTTCCCTCGGAATGTTGATTTCCGTCGCCGTGGGGTCGGCGGCTGCGCCTCAAAAAGGGAAAAAGCCCGCATTCGCGCCCAAGGATGTGAGTTTCCAGCGGACCAAATCGCGCATCGCTACGCTCCTCGGGCCGCGGGTGAAATCAGAACCATTGCCCGAACCGTTGCCGAATCCGTTCCAGCTGGCGGAAGTAGCGCCAATGCCCGGATCGGACAAAACGCCGAAGCCGATGGAGAATTTGCCCGTCAGCACGGACAGCGAAATGCTGCTTTATTACGGAGCCAGCCTGAGAATCAGCGGCACGGTTCGCATCGACGATGAGACTCATCTCATCATCAATTCGTCTCCGTACAAGGTGGGCGACAATCTCACGATAAAAACGAAAGACTCGACCGCCAAGCTGCGCATCCTCGGCATCACCCCCGGCGAACTCACCCTCGGCCTCAACGAAGCCGTGCAGGTGATCAAGTTCAAGAAGTAGGTCGGGTCGCCGGCCGATGGGGATATGTCGGGGAAATAACTTGCGCGGCTGGGCGCAGGGCCGGTGCTTGCGCCGCCCACGAGTCGGATTCCGTGTTCGCGAAACGACACGCCGCGAGCAGCGGCCTTACGTCCCCTGTCATCGCGAGTGGCGCGAAGCGCCCGGACGATCCAGCTTGATTGCTTCGTCGTCCCGCTGTGCGGGAATTCTCGCATGACAGTTTATAAGGATCGGGCGATTGGCGTAATTCGGATGGTTTTTGTTTTTACACGAAGACCGCAAAGAGAGCAAAGCAAGGCGATCGACTTGGTGATCTTTGCTTCCTTGGTGTAAGAATTTCTGCGTTCGGATTCCACCGTTCCAAAGACGGAAAACCCGAAATATTCGCAATCCATTAGGTATTCTATTAGTTTACATTCACCCGTTTTTCCAAGGGCGCCTTTTTAGCGCTCGCTCGATTGTCCGGGACCACCTCAGATCGGCGGCTTCATGTCTGTTCCCTCTCTCACCCGCGAAGCCCCCTGGCACGCTGGCTGGAAAAGCGCCCAAGTGCTTTTTCGTCCGGGTCTCGTCCTTCAGGCGACGGCATTGGGGTTGGTGTTGAGTTATTATTATCTGCCGTTCGCTCATCATTTGTTCGACCAATTCGCGTGCTGGCGGACCGATGGCGGTTACATTTTCTCGGCCCTGGCCAGTGCGGTATGCGGCGGCTTGCTGCCTTTTCTTTACCTGCGGGCCACTGCGGCGCATCCCAACGCTTATCCGTGGTCGCACTTGATTTTCTTCACCGTTTTCTGGGCGTGGAAAGGCGCGGAAGTTGATCTGCTCTATCGTACCCTCGCGAAGCTTTACCGAAACGGCACCGGAGCGGGGACGATTTTGCGCAAGGTGGTCACCGATCTTTTGGGGTATAACGTTTTCTACGCGACCCCGGTCGGCAACTTGGTCTTTGCGTGGAAGGACGCGGGGTTTCGCTGGGCGCCGGTCCGCGCCGACGTCCGGGCCGGACAGTGGTATTCACGCAGCGTTTTTCCCGTATTGATCTGTGTCTGGGCGCTGTGGGCGCCGATCGTCACCTGCATCTATGCCCTGCCCTCGGCGCTGCAAATCCCGCTGTTCAACATCGTGCTCTGCTTCTGGTCGCTGTTGTTCGCCCATATCACGGCCCACCAGCGGCGCGGGAGTAAGTAAGCGTTTTGTTACGGCGGACGGCTTGAATTATCGCGGCGTTTGAAATAAACCCACTTCGCCATTACTCTCATCCATCGATGAAATTGCCCCGCCTTCTTTTACTGCTGTGTTTTCTCCCCGGCCTCGTTTTTGCCAACGAGTCCAAACCGGTAAAAAAAGGCGCGGTCGAAGTATCGCTGGTTTCCGACGCCGCGACGATCGAAGCGGGAAAGCCGTTCACCGTGGCGCTGCGGATGCAGCACGATCCGCATTGGCACAGTTACTGGCTCGCGCCGGGAACGGGTTACCCGACTTCGTTAAAGTGGACGCTGCCTCCCGGCTTCAAAGCCGGCGACATCCAGTGGCCCACGCCGCACGTAGTTAAGGACGCGTCCGGAAAAATCACCGGCAATGGTTACACCGGCGAAAATTATCTGCTCGTGGAAATCACCCCGCCCGCCGATCTCGCGGCCGGCTCGGATGTAACCTTCAAGGCGGTGGCCGAGTGGCTCATGTGTCAGGAAGTGTGCATGCCGGGGGATGGAAAATTGGAAATCAGTTTTCCAGTGGCCGCAACCGGCGCCGGCAAAGTCGACGAAAAATGGCTTGAGGCGATCGCGACGACCCGCGCGAAACTGCCCAAGCCCAACACCGAATGGGAGGTAACGGCGACGCACACGGAAAAAATCGCCACCCTGCGCCTCACCCCGAAAAACGGCACGGTTCACCAGCCGACTGACCTGCATTTCTTCTCGGCCGACGCGTACACCGACTACGAGAAACCCGAAAAGATTACCCAGGAAAATGGCGGTTGGGTTATCACGATGGACCTTGATGCGGCGGCGGAAAAAAGCACGGCGCACCTGATGGGTGTCCTCGCTTCCGCCAACGGCTGGAAAGACTCCTCCGGCTATGACGGGCTGATCATCGACACACCGTTTTCCGACGGGAAAGTGATGGTTTCAGTGCTGACACCACCCACCCCGCCGGCGCCCGTATCTGCGTCCACTGGTTTGATGGGAACTCTCGCTCTCGCGTTCGTCGGCGGCCTGATTCTCAACCTCATGCCCTGCGTTTTCCCGGTGCTCGGCATTAAGATCCTCGGATTCGTCAATCAATCCGGCCATGACCGGCGCAAGATCACTTTGCACGGATTGGTTTTTGCGTTGGGAGTGCTGATTTCGTTTTGGATTCTGGCTGGCGCGCTGCTTGTGCTGCGTGCGGGTGGTTCCCAACTCGGCTGGGGCTTCCAGCTGCAATCGCCCGCCTTCGTTTTCGGCATGGCGGTTTTTCTCCTGATCTTTGCGCTCAACCTTAGCGGGTTGTTTGAGATCGGCCTCGCGGCGACCGGCGTCGGCGGAAAACTCCAGATGAAGGACGGACTTTCTGGTTCATTTTTCACCGGGGCTCTGGCCGTGCTCGTTGCCACGCCGTGCAGCGCGCCGTTTCTGGCGCCCGCGCTTGGCGCCGCGCTCTCGCTGCCGGCGGTGCAATCGATCACGGTCTTCACCGCCATCGCCATCGGACTCGCGTTGCCCTATTTGCTGCTCTCAATTTTTCCCCAGGCGATCAAATTTCTGCCGAAGCCCGGCGCGTGGATGGAAACGTTCAAGCAATTCATGGCGTTCCCGCTATACGCCACCGTCGGCTGGTTGCTGTGGGTGCTCGCCGCCCAGACCAAGGACGATGACAATGCGCTGCTCCTGATCACCTTTGGGTTCGTCCTCGTCGCGATGGCGGCTTGGGCGTATGGACGATTCGCCCAAGCCTGGGGCAAACCGGGCAAACAAATTTTCGGGCGCGTTTTTGCCGCACTGCTGTTGACCGGCGGACTGTATATCGGCTGGCCGAAGCCGGCCGAAGCCGCACCGGTTGCCGGCCAGTATCAGGTGACTTGGGAAAAATGGAGTCCCGAGGCGATCGCCGCAGCGCAGTCTGCGGGAAAATTCGTGTACGTCGATTTCACCGCACGTTGGTGTGCCACGTGCCAGACCAACAAGGCCTCCGTGTTTCATTCCGACGACGTGTTGGCGGAATTGAAAAATAAAAACGTCGTTCTTCTGCGTGGCGACTGGACCAATCGCGACCCAAAGATCACCACCGAACTCGCCCGCTGGAATCGTTCCGCTGTGCCGTTCAACCTGATTTATGCGCCCGGAAACCCGGACCCGGTGATTCTGCCCGAGTTGCTGACGCCGGGAAAAGTACTCGAAGCTTTCGCCCAAGCGTCCGCGAAATAGACGGGCAAGCATTTGAGGCCTTGAGCTACGGCGACCTCGCCGTAGTTCGCGCATCCTCCGCAGCGGGGTCGCTGCGGCTCCAGAATTTCACCTCGACTGCGGCGGAAGGAAACGGACTCAAAATCCGGATTTTTCCCTCTGAGAATCTTCTGTCAGAGACAAGGTTACGAACCGATGCGAACGAGAAAGAATGGAATAGTTGCAAAAGCTGGCGGCATGGAAAGACGCATCGCGACAGAACGCATCTCGGCAATCACCGCCTTCAAAGAGCAACCAAGCTATGGGCGTAGGTTCCTTCAAGTTGCGGTCTCGATCCTCGCTATCGCTATTTTGAAGGCTGTGTTTTCGACTGGAAACGATCGGAGCCAAGACTCAAATAATTCTAATGCCAATTCTCAGTCCAAGCCGACTCCAAGAGAGCAACATATCATCGGCCAGTCACAATCCGTTTTGATTGCGCCGGAACCCGCTCCTACTGAGCCATCAGTTACGACTTTACCAGCCGGGAAGTCGCCAACGATTGATTTAGAACTCGAAGATAAGAGGAGACGTGAGAAGGAGGAACTTACGCGTGCGGATCTCGCCCGGCAGTTTCAGCTTGTTGCAGAGCAAAACGCTGCCGCCGAAGCAAACGACAAACTGCAGCACAACCAAAATATCGTTCAGTCGGGTGCTGATCCGGCATATCAGGCTCCCTCCAAAACTGCTAACGACCTGGCGATGGAGTCCCACCCTGTCGAATCCAGAGGCTACTTCACCGTCGGCTCGACCAGGGACGAAGTGGTCGCCGCGCAAGGTACGCCTACCGAATTTTCGGATGACGTCTACCATTATGGCGGGGCATTTGTTCGGTTCGTCAACGGGCGTGTCTCATCGTGGAAGTCCAATTACCCGGAGCTCAAAGCAAAGCTCATTAAGTAAGTACCGATGAATCGTTGGGCTATCTACTGCCTTCCCTGCGCGACGCGCCCAGGGCCAGCGATTCCACTTATAGCTTGGGTTCTGGACTTCTCACAACACTGAAGGTCATGGGAACCGCCTTAATCAACGCTCATCGCTACGCCGAGTTGCCCCCGAGAGGTAGCCGACTGGCTGTTGATCCTGAGCTAATGATAGCATGCCCACCGGGTGTGGTCATTTCAGATTTTGGTGGGCCAGTGATCATTGACTGGATTCACACCAGAACAAAAATGATCGACGACATCGATACGGCAGCTGCAATGAAATTGCCTCCTATTGAGGAATTGGAAAAAAGGCTCGTCGCATATGTTGGGACCACGGGCGCTCTCGCCGAAAGCGCTTGGGGGCGAAACACGCTTTCGCTGAACGGTTGCCGGTGAGTTGTCCGAAGTAGTCCTCCGTTGGATTTTTTGGGAATGAAATACCACGCGGAATAGCCAAAAGGTTGTAAGTTTATCAATCGGTCGTTTTTCTCGATGCAACGTCCGCAGTAAACAACCCCGGGGCAAGCCCCGAGGCATTGAAACCAAGCCAACCATGCCGCTGATCAGTTATGCTCTCCTCCGTGGCACGGGCGTCCCGCCCG
>JAYVMJ010000519.1:0-4672 GCA_043759025.1 Verrucomicrobiota bacterium
CCGTCGAGGGAATTGAAATTTACGTAGAACGTACCGCTCTGACCTCGGTCGCCGTTGGCATTGGCCCAAATCTGCGTGCCGGTGAACGAACCGACCAACGTGTTGCCATCGTAGAACGAAAGCGTGTTGTAATTATCGACCGAGCCCCACAGCAGTCCGAAATAATCCTGGCTGGACGAAAACTGCAGCGTCACCGAACCAATGCCTGTGCTCAAGTAGTTGGTTGTATCCACACCGGTGGGCTGATTCGGGGCAAGGAATCCGATACCATTGCTACCGGAAACAAACGGAGCGGCATAAACGCCGCTGGACGCGCCTTGAACCACGTTGCCGGAACCGGTGAACGAAACCTGCACGTTCGCATCGGCCCACTGGGTCGTATTGCCTAAGGTGAGATCATCGAAGTTAAGTTTGGCCGAACCGGTGGCGGCACCACCGTTCACGGAGGAAGCGGAAAACGTATTTGCACGGAGCCCCGCGAGGAGACCGACAAACACGGCAGAAGTTAAGAGGAGTTTTTTCATATGTGCGTGAGCGACGAATAGGGTTAAGGCCCCACAAAGAGGTTGGTCAATCACTAATGCAATTTTTTTACGTTATTTATACATCTGAACGGTTTCACATTTCGTTTCGGCACAATTGACCCAAAGAAATATAAATCGCTAATAATAGGACTTTTAAAAAATTTCGATCGACAGAAACACCCGCTCTATCGTCTCTCCACCCTTTGCCCTGCGCCCCGATTCCATGCGAGGCCGAGGGGTCCGAAGAATGGATGATTTCCGTCTGATTTCAATTTCGACATCAATCACGTTCATACGGGAAGAGGCATCCCCCGCATTCACTGCTGATTGTTTGTGCTCATGGTGGCCAAGAATTTACCGGGCAAATCGGCAGGATCTTTGTTTCTCCGCGTCGGGCTAAACCGCTCATGGTGCGTTGAGGCTCATTATTCAGGACCCTAACTAAAGTTTGTTTTCTAAAATATCGTACTTACAAAAAATTTCGCCCCGCCGGTTCTCATGAATGTCACGACGCTTTTCTTCTTCGCTCCCGATTGCCGCTCGAGAAGAAAATCCGGACCGACTCAGCAGCTTCCCGCTGTCGTTCGCGCGAATGCGGGAAATTCAAGAATAACCGCGTGGCTGACCTCGATCTCCGCGCTGGGTTACGCAATCAGCGCAAAATCTCCCGGCTGCGTCGCACGCCGATAGATCGCTAACCGCCGCCGTTTTCCCATGCGCTTCCCAATTTTTTTTCGAGGCGCAGGAAGATTTCTGAACGAACCGGGCGAAAAATTACGCATTGGTGATGGCGGGGTCATGCGTGAATGGACGCGCCGCAGATCACTTTGATTTTTTTCAGCATCAACCACCAACTCCCAACCCAAGGCGTTTTATGCCTGTGCAAGTATCCTATCCCGGGGTCTACATTGAAGAGATCTCCAGCGGTGTTCGCACCATCACCGGTGTCGCCACGTCCATCACGGCGTTCGTCGGCCGCACTCTGAGCGGCCCGGTCAGCGAACCGGTCGCGATCAACAGCTATGGCAACTTCGAACGCCAGTTCGGAGGACTCGATATCGGCTATCCCTTGGGATACACGGTCCGTGACTTCTATAACAACGGCGGTAGCCAGGCCATCATCGTACGCCTCGCAAAAAATGCGGCGAAGGCAAAAAACAATGACGTCAAATTGGAGGCAGCAAGTCCCGGTGCCCTGGGCAGTCTGATCGTCTACGTGATCGACTCGAAGGGAATCACCGCGGATGTCGCAGCTCGTTTTGGCATCGCACAATCCGCGCTTTTTAATCTCACCATTTACCAAAACCCGGGCAAAGGCGCTGTCGAGCAATTCCTCAATGTGGCCGTGACTGCGGACGCGGGTTCGCGCCGGCTTGATCGCGTACTGGTCGACGAGTCGAATCTCGTTCGCGTTCTGCTTAAAGCCGATGGAACGCCCGATCTCCCCACGACGCGTCCCGCCGATTCAGCTGCCGCAGAAAATCCGGCGGATCCCGCCGGCACCGATCCCTCGAAATTCAAAAAACTCTCGGGCGGCACTGACAGCGATCCGTTGACCGTCGACGCCGACGTGCTCGGCGATGAAGATGCCAAGACCGGACTATACGCGCTCGCGAAGGCCGATCTCTTTAACCTGCTTTGCATTCCGCCCGATACGCGCGGCGGCGATACTCTGGCAACCGTGTACCAGCAGGCACAAACGTACTGCGTTAAACGCCGGGCGATGTTGATCGTCGATCCGGTCGCCGCGTGGGGAGCAAACAAGGAAACCGCCGCCGCCAAGGCGGTGGCGGGAGTCGGCGCACTCGGCCTCAATGGCGTGGAATCCCGCAACTCCGCGCTCTATTTTCCCCGCGTAATCGAGTCCGACCCGCAACTGGGTGGCCAGCTCGATACATTTGTGCCGTGCGGCATTGTCGCCGGAGTGATGGCCCGAACTGACAGCCAGCGCGGCGTGTGGAAAGCCCCCGCCGGTCTCGACGCTTCACTGAATGGAACCCAGGGGTTGCAAGCCAGCCTGAACGACGCGGAAAACGGCCTGTTGAATCCGCTGGGAATTAACTGCCTTCGTGCATTTCCAGCCGCGGGAAAAGTCGTGTGGGGCGCACGCACCATGCGCGGCGCCGACCAAATGGCGGACGAATACAAATATGTTCCCGTTCGCCGGCTCGCGCTCTTCATTGAGGAGAGTCTCTACCGCGGCACGCAATGGGTCGTGTTCGAACCGAACGACGCGCCGCTCTGGGCCCAGATCCGCCTGAATATCGGCGCATTCATGCACAACCTGTTTCGCCTGGGCGCATTTCAAGGAGCGTCGCCGAAGGACGCGTATTTCGTGAAGTGCGATAAGGAAACGACGACCCAAAACGACATCAATCTCGGCACGGTCAACATCGTCGTCGGATTCGCGCCGCTGAAGCCCGCCGAGTTTGTCGTGATCCAGCTCCAACAAATCGCCGGACAAATTGAAACTTAAACCACGATACTCCCATGGCCCAATTCACCGTAAATGCACAGCGTTTCGATCCGTATAAAAACTTCAAATTCCGTCTCAAATGGGACGGAAAATATGTCGCTGGCGTGAGCAAATGCAGCGCCCTCAAACGCACCACCGAAGTCGTCAAGCACCGCGAGGGCGGCGATCCGAGTTCGAGTCGAAAATCTCCCGGCCGCACCGAATACGAGGCGATCACCCTCGAGCGCGGGGTGACCCACGACACCGAGTTCGAGAAATGGGCGAACAAGGTCTGGCAGGTTGGCGCCGGCCTCGGTGCCGAGGTTTCGCTCAAGGATTTCCGCAAGGACTTGATCATCGAAATCTACAACGAAGCCGGTCAGCTGGTCATCGTTTACAAGGTTTACCGCTGCTGGGTCTCGGAATTCCAAGCGGCCCCCGACCTCGACGCCAACGCCAACGCCGTGGCTTTGCAGCACCTCAAGCTCGAAAACGAAGGTTGGGAGCGCGACCAGGAAGTCGCCGAGCCAAGCGAGCCCACGTTCACGAATCCCGTCGGTTGATTTCTCCCCGTGGAGCAAACACCCACCGCCAGCCAGTTGCTCACCGTCTGGGAACAGGGGCGTTCCCAGACGCCAGTGCAGCGGGCATTTTCCCTGCTCGCGCTCGCGACGCCGGACCATTCCGCGGACGAACTGGCGCGCTACAGCATCGGGCGGCGCGATCGTGAATTGCTCGGTTTGCGCGAACGGCTGTTCGGTTCGCGCCTCGCGGCCGCGGCCACGTGCCCCGCGTGCGCGCAGGAGATTGAGCTGGATTTTAACGTGGCCGATATCAGCGCACCATCCGTCCCCGACCCGAACGAGCTGAATTCGCTGCAGTTGGACGGTTACGAGCTGAATTTCCGTCTACCCACTTGCGACGATCTCGCGTCACTCACACCGAGCGCAAGCGCTCGCGATGGCAGATCGCAGCTTTTGCGACGCTGCGTCACCGAAACCCGGGCAACGGGACAACCGTGCACGATCGCCGCGCTCCCCGAAAAGATAATCGCCGCCGTATCCGAACGCATGGCGCAACTTGATCCGCAAGGTGACATTCAGCTGACCCTCACTTGTCCAAAATGCAGTCACGAATGGCTGTCGCCACTGGATATCGTTTCTTACCTGTGGCGGGAAATTCACGCCTGGGCCGGCCGTACGCTGAACGAGATTCACTTGATTGCATCCGCTTATGGTTGGCGCGAAGCCGAAATCCTGACGCTGAGCCCACGACGACGGCAGACGTACCTGGAACTAATCGAATCATGAGCGACTATCTCAGCCACCTCGTGGAGCGATCGTTTGCTCCCATCCCCGCCGTGCGCCCAAACACACCGTCGCGGTTCGAATCGTCGCCGGCGAAGTCGACAGTCGACAGTCCGGCAGAGGTCGATCTTCCCGTCGACTCCAAGACCACCGCATCGCCGCAACGGCCCGTTGAATTGGCGGAAAGCAACGCGAGCAGAATTCCGAACCCAGCCCGCGACAAGAACCACCACGCGCAAAGGCAATTCACCGGACCTCCCCTCTCCGGGACCCAGGAAAAAACATCCGCGAAAACGTCGGCGCCATTTTCTCCGTTCGCTACGATCCCATCTCCCTCGCAGAATTCGTCGCCAACGCCGCGCCACGCCGAGGATTCGGTCCGTTCC
>JAYVMJ010000520.1:0-9261 GCA_043759025.1 Verrucomicrobiota bacterium
TCACGTGGTGGTACTGGGAGCCGGCTTCGGCGGCCTCACTTTTGCCCAGGATTTCCCTTCACACATGGCGCGCGTAACGGTGGTCGATCGCCAGAATCACCATCTCTTTCAACCGCTGCTTTACCAAGTCGCGACCGCCGGGCTGTCCGCGCCGGACATCGCACAGCCGATTCGCTCGATTCTTCGCACCAAACCCAATCTCACCGTCGTCATGGCCGAGGTGGAACAAATCGATCTCAATTCCCGGCGAGTGATCCTCGACCAGGGCGAGCTGAATTACGATTTTCTCGTCATCGCCCTGGGCGGACGCACCGTTTATTTCGGCCACGACGAATGGGAAAAATTTGCACCGGGCCTGAAATCGCTCGACGACGCCGTGCGCTTGCGCCGCAACATGCTGCTCGCCTACGAACACGCCGAGCTTGAGTCCGACGAGATCCGCCGCGCCGAGCTGATGACCACCGTGGTCGTCGGCGGCGGACCGACGGGCGTGGAACTCGCCGGCACTTTTGCCGAGCTGGCTCGCACGGTGCTTTACCGCGACTTCGACCACATCGATGCACGGCAGGCAAAAATCATCCTCGTGGAAGGTGGACCGCGGGTGTTGGCGACATTTCCGGAGGATTTGTCGGCGAGTGCACATCGCCAGTTAACCAAGCTGGGCGTCGACGTTCGTGTGAATACGAAGGTGACGTCCATCAGCGAGAACGTCGTGGAACTCGACGGCCATCCGCTTCGCGCGGGCAATATCGTCTGGGCCGCAGGCGTGGGAGCGAGCCCCGTCACCCGGACCCTCGGCGCCGACATTGACCGGGCCGGCCGGCTAAGAGTGCTGCCTGATCTGAGCCTGCCAAAACACCCGGAGGTTTTTGCCGTCGGTGATCTGGCGGCGTTGACGGATGCGAAAGGCGTGGTCGTTCCGGGCGTCGCGCAGGGTGCAATCCAAGGCGGTGCGCATGTCGCGAAACTCATCGCCTACGACATTGCGGTGGGTCGACGCGTGCCGGCAGAGCGCGAGGCCTTTGCCTATACCGACAAGGGCAACATGGCCGCAATCGGACGTTCCGCCGCCGTCGCGGAAATCGGCAAAATCCACCTCAGTGGATTTCCCGCGTGGATGATGTGGCTCAGTATTCACCTGGTTTTTCTCGTCGGCATGCGCAACCGCATCGCTGTGTTTCTCCAATGGATCTACGCTTATTTCACCTATCGCCGCGGCGCTCGCATCATCATGGGCGAAGGGTCACGCAAGCCGGAGACGAAGTGATCTTCCATCCCTGGAGCGTGGACGACCTCGCCCACGTTCATGCGCGATCTCCTATTACCAGGCGTCGGCTTCCGGCGATGATTTCCTGGCCGGTTTTTTCAACCGTCCTTCATAACTCCGATCGATACTCCGGTTCGGGAATCCGGACGTTATGCGGAAATCACACACGGCAAGCCGGTTGTTGGCGGCTCCCGGGAGGCAAATCGGCCGCCAATTTGGAGTTGCACGCCAGCGCGCCATGGCCAATCAATTTGCGTGTCTGGCGCGAACACGCTCGCGACCGGACATTCAACTCCAACTCTCACCTCGGACCCGAGGCTTCATCGCCATGCGAAAAGCACCCATGTTCCAGTCAGGCCGCCGGCAGGTCTTCCTTGTCGAGGAAACTGCGGAGGCCGTGTGAAAAGCGTCCTCGATTTCACCCGCGCCAAGCGCGAGGAAAAACCGATTGTTTTAGTTGCGGCGTACGACGCGCTGATGGCGCGTCTGCTCGCGGCCTCTGAAGTGGATGCCATTCTCGTAGGCGACAGCGTTGCAATGGTGGTACATGGATTTCCGTCAACCGTTCACGCGACCACTGAAATGATGTGCCTACACACCGCCGCCGTGCGTCGCGGGGCGCCAAAGGCGGTGGTAATTGCGGATATGCCTTTTCTCAGCGTGCGGCAGGGGCGGGAGGAAGCTTTTCGGGTGGCGGGTGCGCTTATGCAAGCAGGCGCGACGGCCGTGAAACTGGAGGGCGTGACCGGCCACGAGGACGTCATTACGCATTTGATTGGCAGCGGCATTCCCGTGATGGGACATCTCGGACTGACGCCGCAATCGGTGAATCAACTCGGCGGTTACCGTCTGCAAGGCCGCACGCCGGAAGCGGCGGAACGGCTCAAGGTGGAAGCGCTGGCCTTGGAAAAACTCGGGGCGTTTTCGATCGTGTTGGAATGCGTGCCCGAAGCGCTGGCCGGAGAAATGACCGATTCACTTTCGATCGCCACCATCGGCATCGGCGCGGGGGCGAAAACGGACGGACAGGTTCTCGTCATTACGGACCTGCTGGGATTCGACGCGACATTTCATCCGAAATTTGTCCGGCGTTACGCTGAAGGACACACGACGATGTTGGCGGCGGTGAACTCATTCGCCCGTGATGTGCGGGCGGGAAAATTTCCTGAAGCAGAGGAGATTTTGGCATAATGAAAGTCTATCACCAACTCTCCGATTGGCAGCTGGAGCGGCAGGGTGCTGATTTCGCCGGCAAAAAAATTGGTTTCGTGCCGACGATGGGCGCGCTTCATGCGGGCCATCGCGCCTTGCTCGAACGGGCGAAGGCAGAAAATGATCTCGTGGTGCTGAGCATTTTCGTGAACCCCACCCAGTTCAACGATCCGAAAGACTTGCAACGCTACCCGCGCACGCTGGAGGCCGATCTGGCGTTGGCGGAAGGCGTGGTGGATGCGGTGCTGACGCCTTCGCCCGAGGAACTTTATGCGGACGGCTACCATTATCGCGTGACGGAAAATGAATTGAGCCTTCGCTGGGAAGGGGCGCATCGGCCCGGACATTTCGATGGCGTGCTGACGGTCGTCCTCAAGTTGCTGAATATTGTGCAGGCGCAGCGGGCGTATTTTGGCGAGAAGGACTGGCAGCAACTTCAACTCGTGCGCGGCATGGTCGGGGCGTTGTTTGTGCCAACCGAAATTATTGCCTGCGCCACCGAGCGCGCGTCAGATGGTCTTGCGCTGAGTTCGCGCAACGCCCGGCTCTCGCCCACGGGTCGCGCGCAGGCGGCCGTCTTTCCGAAAATTCTTCGTGAATCCCCAATGGCCGACGCCGCGGTTCCGTTGCTCGAAGCCGCGGGCTTTGGCGTGGATTATGTGGCCGACCACGAAAATATCCGGCTCGCCGCGGTGCGGCTGGAAGGAATCCGTTTAATCGACAATGTCCGGATCTAATCTTCTTTTCATCCTCACCGGCTCCATCGCCGGCTTCAAAGCCTGCGAGGCGATCTCGCAACTCGTCCAGCGCGGCCATCGCGTGCGCACGGTGGCGACGAAGGCGGCGCTGCAATTCATCGGGCCGGCGACGCTCGAAGGATTGACCGGCTCGCCGGTCCTCACCGAGCTCTTCGCGCCGGGCGCTGCGCTCGAGCATATCAACGTTACGCGTTGGGCCGACGCGGTGATTGTGTGTCCGGCCACAGCCAACACGATCAATCGTTTCGCTGCGGGTTTGGCCGAGGATCTCGCCGGCTCGCTGTTTCTGGCCAGTGATCGTTCGAAACCTTTTCTGATCGCGCCGGCGATGAATCCTGCGATGTGGGCGCATCCGGCGACCGCAGCTGCTGTCGAAAAACTCCAACAATGGGGCGTTTGTTTTCTGCCGGTGGGCGAGGGTCGCACGGCGTGCGGCGAAGTCGGCGAAGGTCGTTTGGCCGAGCCGTCGCAGATCGTGTTCGCCGTCGAAGCCAGCCTGGCCAAACCGGCCCGGCGTTTGCGGGTGCTCGTCACGAGCGGTGGCACCGCGGAGCCGATCGATGGGGTGCGCGTTCTCACCAACATGAGCACGGGCAGCACGGGTGCAGGAATCGCGTCGCACTTGACGCGCTGCGGACACGACGTGGTGCTGCTGCGGGCGAGATCAGCCGTGATGGCCGACAATGGCGTCCGCGACGAAACGTTTTCCTCTTTCGCCGAGCTGGATTCCGCGCTGCATCGTTTTCTTGGGAATGAAAATTTCGATGCGGTCATCCATGCCGCGGCCGTCAGCGATTTCGGCGTGGAATCGGTGGTGACCGCCGCCGGCACTCTACCACCGGGGGCGGCCAAAATCGAATCGGGCCCGTCGCCCGTGACGGTGCGTCTGCGCGTTTTGCCCAAGCTCGTGGATTCGTTGCGCAACCTGAGCCGCAATCCTGATTTGAAACTGGTGGCGTTCAAATTAACCACCAGCGCCACTCCGGAAGAAACGGCCGCCGCTGTGCAGACATTGCTCCAGCGGACTGGCGCGGATTTTGTTGTCCATAACGATCTGGCTCAGCGGGTGAACGGCGAGGATTTCCCGGCGACCATTCACAAATGGGGTGGCGGCGCGGTCCAATCGTGCGCGACACGGACCGAACTCGCGCAAGCCTTGGAAAAGGCGCTGGTCGCCACGGGCCCTCAATTCGCCTGATCCCTTTTCTTCATGCTCCTCTGTCTCGACATCGGTAACAGTCAGATTCACGGCGGCGTTTTCGACGGCGACACGTTGCGCTGCCAGTTTCGCAAAACCACCAAGACACCCGATTCTTCCGATGAACTTGGAATATTTTTTACCGCGGTATTGCGCGAGAACGGCGTCGATCCGCGCGCGGTCAAACGCGTCGCAATTTGCTCCGTGGTTCCCGCCGCGCTGCATGCCCTGCGCGGAGCGGCGGTCAAATATTTTCACTGTGAGCCCTTCGTGCTTCAGGCCGGGGTCAAAACTGGACTAAAGGTGCGCTATCGCAATCCGCACGAGGTGGGCGCGGACCGCATCGCGGGCGCGATTGCCGCGACACGTCGTTATCCGAAGCAGGATTTGCTGGTCGTGGATTGCGGCACGGCGACGACCGTCGAAGTGGTGACCGCCGACGGCGACTATCTCGGTGGCGTGATCCTGCCGGGCGTGGGTGTGTCGGCTTCGGCGCTCGCCACGAACACCGCAAAACTTCCCCGGGTGGAAATCGCGCCGCCGGAGCATGTGCTCGGGCGTACCACCGTCGAAAGCATCCAGTCGGGATTGTATCACGGTCATGTCGGGGCGATCCGGCACATCCTGAACGCACTCAAAACCGAGGCGTTCCCCGCAGGCAATCCGCGTGTGATCGGCACCGGTGGTTTCGCGCGAATGTTCGAACGCGAGAGCCTTTTCGACGAGATCATTTCCGAGCTGGTGCTCTGGGGGCTTAAGTATGCCGACGCGATGAACCAAGAGCCGGAAACGGATAAAAGATGACAAAAACGCCATGGAGCGCGGGCGACCTCGCCCGCACAGCCTTCGCGACACTCTGAATTTCAATGCAACGCACTTTTCTAAAAACCAAACTTCACCGGGCCACCATCACGTCCGCCGACCTGAACTACGAAGGTTCCATTTCCCTCGGTCGCGATCTCTGTCGTGCCGCGGGTTTGATCGAGTTTGAGCAGGTGGATATTTACGATATCACCAACGGCGCGCGTTTCACGACGTACGTCATTTATGGCGAGCTGGCCCAAGTGCAGATCAATGGTGCTGCAGCGCGACTCGTGCAGCCGGGGGATCGGATCATCGTCGCGGGCTACGTGCAGCTGGACGCGTCCGAGGTCGCGACCCACTCGGCGCGCGTCGTCTTGCTTGGCGACAAAAACGCGATTCACACCGTGGCAGATAAATGCATCACTCAGCCATGATTGCGACCGGCACCGCCGCTTTTCCCCCCGCCGAACTCGAAGCCGAGACCGACCGGCTTTTCCGCGTGCTGCTCCACGTGGATTGCGAGCCGGGTCGGCAGTGGAATCTTGAGGCGTGCCAACGCATCGCGCCGCTCACCTTGGAGATCAACCGGCTGAAGCGCGAACAGGATGCAGTCATCCTGACGCATTCCTACGTGGAACCGGAGATCATTTACGGCGTGGGCGACTTCAAGGGGGATTCCTATTTTCTCAGCTTGATGGCGCGTGAATCCAAAGCGAAGAAGATCGTTTTTGCCGGCGTGGTGTTCATGGCGGAGACGGCGAAAATTCTTTCGCCGCAGGCCACGGTGGTGGTGCCGGATCGTGGATCGGGTTGTTCGCTGGCGGATTCGATCACGGGCGATGGCGTGCGGAAATTGAAGGCGCTTTATCCCGATGCGGCGGTCGTCTGCTACATCAACAGCACGGCGGAAGTGAAGGCCGAATCCGACGTGTGCGTCACTTCGGCCAACGTGTACGACATTGTCGCCGGCCTGCCGCAACGTCGTGTGCTTTTTGTGCCCGACCGGCTGATGGCGGAAAACGTCCGCGCTGAGCTGAAGCGCCGCGGCGTCGACAAGGAAGTGATTGCCTCCGACGGCACCTGCATCGTGCACGATCAGTTCGACGTTGCGGCCGTCGCCGAGGCGCGCGCACGTTTTCCGGGGTTGAAAGTGGTGGCGCATCCGGAATGCACCGCCGAAGTGGCGGCTACGGCCGATTACGTCGGCAGTACTGGCGGCATGATGAAGTACGTGAAAAGCACCGCGGCGCCATATTTTCTGATGCTCACTGAGTGCGGCTTGGTGGGCCGGCTGCAAGTGGAGGATCCCGAGAAACGCTTTATCGGCGGCTGCCGCCTGTGCCCCTACATGAAATTGAACTCGCTGGAGAAAGTCCGCGATGCGTTGCTCGCACCGCGGCCCGACCAGATTGTCACGCTCGACGAGGACATCCGTGTTCGCGCCCTCCGTTGCATCGATCGCATGTTCGAACTCACGCCGAAAAGCTGAAGCATTGCCTCAACATGCTCACGAGAACTTCATTGCTGTCGAATGGCGACTATCAGTGGTCGCACCCGATTGGGTCGAAATTATCTGAGGGTAGGGCGCATGGTGCCTAATGCGCCGTGTCTTCGCCGAGCAGATAACGGCGGATTAAGGATAATCCGCCCTACCTGAAAACTTTTAATAAAATTTCCATGATCACTCCCCGCACCGAACATTTGATCGATCTCGCTTTGGACGAAGACGCCGGCTTAGGCGATGTCACCAGCCGGGCGATTTTTCCCGCTTCGCATCGGAGCCGGGCCGTGATCGAGGTTAAGCAAGGCCTTGTGCTCTGCGGGCTTGAGATTGCAGCGCGGGTTTTCTCGCGGGTCGATCCGCTGCTCAAAACCAAATTGCTCGCGCACGATGGCGACCGCATGACCCCGGGCGCGGTGGTCTTGCGCATCGAAGGACCCACCGGATCGTTGCTCACCGCCGAGCGCACGGCCTTGAATTTTTTGCAGCGGTTGAGTGGCGTTGCTACGCTGGCGCGGCAGTTTGCCGACGCGGTAAAAGGAACCGGCGTGCGCGTCGTCGATACGCGCAAGACCACCCCGGCTTATCGCGCGTTGGAAAAATATGCGGTGCGTTGCGGCGGTTGTTTTAATCACCGCAGTTCCCTCGGCGAACACGTGCTCATCAAGGATAATCACATTGCTGCCGCCGGGTCGCTGGCCAAGGCGGTGGCATTGTGCCGCGCCGCCGCGCCGCATGCGGCGAAGATTGAAGTTGAGACGACAACCCTCGCCGAGGTGCGCGACGCGTGTCGCGCCGGTGCGGGCGTGATTTTGCTCGATAACATGACGCCCGACCAAGTGCGCGCCGCGGTGAAAGTGATCGAGGGACGCGCCACGGTGGAGGTTTCGGGCGGCGTGCGATTCGCGACGCTGCGCGACTACGCGCTGCCCGGCGTGGACGTGATCAGCATCGGCGCGCTGACGCATTCCGCGACGGCGGTGGACCTGAGCCTGACGATTCTCCCCTCGCGCGCGTCGCGCTGAATTTTTACCCCGTGAAAATCATCCAGACCGATTGTCTTGTCCTTGGCGCCGGGCTGGCCGGCTCAACTTATGCGCTGCGCGTCGCGCGGGCGGGGTTTCGCGTGGAATTGCTTTCGCTGGGCGAACCGCTCCAGGCCAACAGCGATTGGGCGCAAGGCGGAATCATCTACGATACGAATCCCGATCCGACGAAGCTGACCAACGACATCATGGAGGCGAGCGACGGCACGGCCAACCCGGCGGCGATCGCCCAACTGGTGCGCGAAGGGCCGATTGCCGTGAAGGAACTTTTGCTGGAGGAATTGCGGGTGGATTTCGATCGCGACGAAGCGGGGCGGCTGGATATGACGCGAGAGGGCGGTCATCATGAGCGGCGGATCATTCACGCCAAGGACGCGACCGGCCACGCCATCATGGCCTCCGTGGTGCGGCGGGTGGATGCGACGCCGGGCATTACGCGCCGGCGAAATTTTGCCGGCGTGGATCTGCTGACCCTTTCACACAACGCCGCCGACAATCACGACCGCTATGAGCCGCTGACGTGCTTCGGTTGTTATGCGCTCGATGCAGCGACGGGCGAGGTCGTGTCATTTGTGGCGAAGAAAACCGTGCTTGCGACGGGAGGATTGGGCGGAATTTTTCTGCACAGCACCAATCAACCGGGTAGCGTCGGTCACGGTGTGGCGATGGCCTATCGCGTGGGGGCGCGCCTGATCGATCTCGAATATGTTCAGTTTCATCCGACCGTTTTTATCCAACCCGGAACGCCGCCGTTTTTGATTACGGAGGCCTTACGCGGGGAGGGCGGGGTGCTGGTCGACGCGCAAGGGCGTCGCTTTATGGATGGGGTCCATCCGTTGGGTTCGCTCGCCCCGCGCGACGTCGTCGCCCGCGCAATCAAGCAGCACCTCACGGAAACCGGGGACAATTGCGTTTATCTGGATCTGTCCGCGTTGACGGCTGATTTTATCCGCGAGCGTTTTCCCGCGATCTATGAACGTTGCCTCGCGAGCGGGGTGGACATCACGCGGCAACCGATCCCGGTGGTTCCGGCGGCGCACTTTTCGTGCGGCGGGGTGCACGCGGATTTGCATGGCCGGACGAACGTCCGTCACCTCAGCGCGATCGGCGAAACGGCGTGCACTGGCTTGCATGGCGCGAATCGGCTCGCGAGCACTTCGTTGTTGGAATGCCTCGTCTCGGCGAAGTCAGCGGCGCAGGCGGATATTGCCGAATTGAAAGCAGGGCTGACGATTTCTGCGCAACCTCGTGAGTGGACGAGTCCGGTGCGGGAAGCGGACCCGATGTTGGTCCGGCAGGATTTGCAACTGGTGCGGACGACGATGTGGAATTACGCGGGCATCATGCGTTCGCCCCGGCGATTGGCGCGCGCGCGCCGGATTCTACTCGAACTCCGTGAAGATATTCAGGCCTTCTATCGCGATTGCCGGCCCACGCGTGAACTCATCGAGCTGCGCAACGCCGTCCAAACCGCG
>JAYVMJ010000521.1:0-7486 GCA_043759025.1 Verrucomicrobiota bacterium
CGGGCTGCTTAACAACGACGGCAGCGTGATCCCGGTGATGATTTATCTGAAGGACCACAAAGCCGAAACAATCAAGCGCGTCGTGGCTGCGGTGAAGGAATTTCGGATGGCCAATCCCTCCGAAAAAGTGAAATTCGAACTCGCCACCGGGAATGTTGGGGTGATGGCCGCGACCAACGAAGTCGTGGAAGCCGCCCAGTTCCCCATGGTCGCGTGGCTCTATGCCGCGATTATTGCCTTATGCCTGCTCTCATTCCGGTCGTGGCGGGCCACCGTATGCGTCGTGCTGCCGCTCGTGATCGTTTCCGATCTCGCCTATGCGCTGATGGTTTATCTTCAGATCGGACTGAAGACGTCCACCCTGCCCGTCGTCGCGTTGGGCGTGGGGATCGGCGTGGACTACGGCATTTATCTTTGCTCCGCGCTGCTCGAGCGATTGCGGGCCGGGAAACCACTCGAGGACGCACTTTGCGAATCGTTTTCGACGATGGGAACATCCGTTATGTTTACTGGCCTCGCCCTCGCGATCGGCGTCGGCACGTGGGCGTTTTCCGCGATCAAATTCCAAGCCGACATGGGCATTCTTTTGGCGTTCATGTTTCTCTTCAACATGCTTGGTGCGATGTTCCTCATGCCCGCCCTCGCCCGATGGCTCTTCCGCGACCGCCTCGCCGCTTGCCAAAAAACCGGTAGGGCGGATTATCCCTAATCCGCCGGGGATTCCCGCGTTGGATGTAACTTCGTTCGCACGCGAACAGCGCATTTGGGGGCATGCGCCCCCCTTCAAAAAATACGCGCAATCACTCTCGCAACCATCCACCTCATTTCATCCCGCGATCCGAAATCCTGCGGATATCGGTAGGGTCCGTTGCCCTCAACGGACCTTCACGCGGGCGATTGAGGGCAATCGCCCCTACCTGATGTGGTTTCGCTCACTGCCAAACCATGAAACGACGTGCTCAGCCTCAGACATCCTGAACGCAGCCCGTGGAGAGAGGAGTAACGAGGAAACGAGATGAGCCTGTCACAGCGCAAATCGGATGAACTGCATCGGAGGTGGAGCGCGACCTCCGGGCGCGCTTTTTACCGGCTCGCGCGGTCAAACCCGCCCGGAGGTCGGGTTCCACCTCCGCAGAGGCAGGCGCGATGAATTCGGGTGCAGGAATTAGCCCGACTCAACCCAGGCAATTTAATGCGGAGCGCGCGGAATGAAAACACGTCAAGCTCCGCGTCCTCCGCGTTAATGGTATTTTATCCCGATTCGCGGCGGTGTTGAGCTCACCCTAATTCCTCGGGATCAGGAGGTCTCAGCCTAATAATTTCTATCGCAACCACCGCGCCGTTTCATCCTGGGAATATTGCGCAAAGCGAACTTTCCCGAGCAATTCCTCTGCTCCATCGTGGGTGAGTTGCCCGACCCTTTCCGATTCTTCCCGGTCATGGGTCCGCGCGGTGGCGATCTCCCGCTTCTCTTTCATCCACCATAAATCCAACACCGTGGCCGGAGCGCTGACGCCCAGCCGCGTGACCGTTTGATTCATCCGGTCAAAATCCCGGTCCGCCCGCGCCAGATAAACCACCAGTCGCGCATCGCCCAACAGCGAACGCACGTTGGTCCAGTATTCCAGATTATCTTCGGCGCGCCACGACCGGTGGAAATACCCTTGATTGCGAGAGTCGCGCTCATGTTGTTCTTCGAATTCCCGCTGCCACTCGCAGAGCGTCCTCAGCTCGTCGGTGCTGAAATTCAGTCCGTCGCCCAGCCGGGCAACCGTCAGCGCGGACCGCGAATTCATGAGACGAAACTCCTGAAGATCGCGATCGTCCAGTCGGTGCCGGATCGCGCGCTGCCATTCGCGGGTGAGCGAGAGCATTCCTTCCGGCCGCAACGCGTCGGTTCGAATGCCAAATGCGCTGAAGAGCCGCAAGGCGCGGAAATGCGCGGTATACGTCCGATCCACTTTTTGGATTTGTTCAATCGCCTCTTGCGACAACCACCCGTAGTTCCGCTCGATCTGGACGTTCCACACGGCGATCAAGCTTGGTTTCAGTCGAATCACGTCCGCTTCAGTAAATCCCTTGCTTCGCAAGAGCCGAAGATTCGTCTCCACGTCGTCGTCAACCCGCACCAAGCGCCACATGGAATTGTCGCGATCCATTACCGCCAAGTCGGCCGAGGAAAGTAAATGCTCACTCTCACGGCCCCTCACCGACGGCAAAACGAGAAATCCGATCGTCACTACGCCCAACAATAACAGCGGTCTCGCCATGACGGATAGAATGATAATTTTCCGCAGACACGCAAGCGCACACCAGCGTGTTCGACCCCGCCTATTCCGCCCGCAGCGAAATCAGAGGATCCACCTTCGCCGCCCGCCGCGCCGGCAGCCAGCAAGCGACCGCCGCTGCGATTAACAGGCCTGAAGCCACCACCAGGTAAATGAGCGGATCATAGGGCGCTGTTTCGAAGAGCAGGCTTTGAATGAAACGCGTCAATCCGAGCGAACAAATGGATCCGACGAATACGCCCGCGGCCGCCGTCGCCAATCCTCTTTTCAAGACCAACCGATGCAAATTCATCGGCGAAGCACCCAAGGCGAGCCGGACCCCGAACTCCTTTCGCCGACATTCGACATTGTAGGCCAGCACCGAAAACAATCCCGCCAAGGCCAAACCGCAGGCAAGTGGAGTGAGTGCCTTGAGCATCGAATAGGCGAGACGCTCGGACCACGTGCTCATGACAATTGCTTCGTTGACCGAGGTGACCTCCGGCACGATCAGTCGTGGTTCCATCGCATACACCGCACGCTGCACCAAACCGCTGAATTCCGGGGCCGGTTCGCTTTCCAAGCGCAGCGTAATATTGGCCAAATAGCCCGGATGCACCCACGCCGGAAAATAGAAATGAAGCCCTGCGGGTGTCCGTAATTCACCGCGCAAATCGCGCACCACCCCCACCACCACATAATGTCGATCGGGAGTAAACTCACCCAGGGGATTGCGATCACCATACAACTCGCGCGCCATCCTTTCGTTGATCACCGCCTCCGAAACCGCTTCGTTGCGGATCCGCTGATCCGAAAACCACCGGCCTTTCACCATCGTCAGACCCGCCACCTCCGCGAAATTTGCCGATACCGACTGGCCTGATACATCCCGCTCCGTGCCGTCGGGCAATTTAACTTTCTCGCCATGCCACTCAGCGGTCATCAACACGCCGACGCCGTATGCCGCCCCTTTTACTCCGGGCAACTTTTCCAGCCGCGCACAGAGCCGTTCAAACAATGCGAGCTTGGCCTCCGGTGCCGGTTGAAAATCGGCGGGAAACGAAAAATTCACATTTACCCTCCCCACGGGATTGAAGCCTATATCCAATCGATGGATGCGCTCGAACGACCGCACCATCAATCCGGTGCCGACCAATAAAATCACCGCAAACGTGCTTTGCAGAATCACCAACCCGTCACGCACGCGTCCAATTTTACGGGTTTCGCCAGAGGCGCCGTTGGATGCATTGAGGGGCGCATTTCCGCCTACACCTATCACTCGCCAAACGGGAATAGCGGAGATTGCGATTCCAGCAAAGATGCTCAGCGCGCCGGCGTGACCGAACCATACGCGCAAAATTGGACTCCACCATTTTCCGCCGTCCGCCAGACCAAACCCATGGTCTCCGGAAAAAAAAGAGGTTAAGGCCGGATACGCCCAGCACCACAGCAAACCTGCTGCGATACCTGCGACCAGCGCCAGAATCATCGCTTCAAACAATAGGAGTCTCGCGGACCGCCAGCGGGTGCTGCCGAGCGTGAGGCGGATGCTTAATTCCCGCTGTCGGCCAATCAGCCGGGCCAGCATCAGATTCATCCCGTTCAGACAGGCACTCCCGTACAAAAGCACGCCGCCGACCAATAAAAGCCAGTAGGACGTTCGATCAAAAGTTGACGCCATGCCGATGAGTGCCGGCTCACGAACCTTAAATAACGCAAACGCCCAGCCCGGTAATCCTGCGATTTTAACCGTCGAAAGCGCGGCGCTCGCTTCCTGAACACTGATGCCAGGCTTCAATCGGCCGACCACCATCAACCAAGTCCGAAAAGGTTGCATCGGGTCCACTTTCAAGATCAGCGGCCGATAGATGCTCGCGTTGGTGAAATTGTTTGTGGCCATTACACCCACAATCATGCACTGAAGCCGGTTGATCAGTATCTGACGACCGATCACTGCTGGATCGGACTGCAATTGCTCGCGCCAATAGTCAGTGGAAATCACAACCGTATCTGTCCCTCCGTTCGCAAAATCATCCTGCGCGAAACCGCGACCGAGGACCGGTTTTACTCCGAGGGTGTGAAAGAAATCAGGTGAGATGTTCTCCACATTGGTCACCCGTGGCTGGCCGGAGATTACCACGTTTCCCGTAGTCCACTCCGTTGCGGCAAATTCCGAAAAAATCCTGGTCTGTTCCTCGTACGCCCGAAACTGAATTCCATAACACCCTTGCTGAATTTCTCCGCCTTTTTCCTGGCTCCCGAAAACCACGAGGCGATCCGATTGAGGGTAAGGCAACGGCTGAAACAATATCTTCTCCGTGTAACTCCAAACCACCGAGGAAACGGTTATTCCCACGATCAAAACGGCCATGACCGTCAGGCTGAAGCCACGCGTCCGCGCGAGCGAACGGATCGTAAAACCAACATCCTTCACGCATTGCTCAAGCCAAACCCAACCCTGTTCCTCGCGCGTCCGCTCCTGAACGCATGCCACATTCCCAAACTCACGCAACGCCGCATAACGGGCCTCGGCCGGCGACATCCCGGCCGCGATCTTCGCTTCCGTTTCCATCTCCAAGTGAAGGCGCATCTCCTCCGTCATCTGCGCTTCGAGTTTTCGCCGCGAAAATAGCGACCGGAGGTAAAACGAGGTCTTTGCGATCCAGCGCATTTGAGAAAGTCCGCTTGCGGCTTGTTATGGAGTCACAGCGACCCCGCTGTGAATTCGACCACCGCGGCGGGGTCGCCGCGGCTGCAGTTGCGACCTGCCGAGATCGCAATGCTCGCTACCCGCTACTCGATGCTCGCTACTTCTCATCACGTTGCCTTGAGCATTGAATTGATCGTGCTCGAGAGGAGCGCCCACTGGGTCTTTTCCTCCTCGAGTTGTTTCCGTCCAGCGGCAGTCACCGAATAATAGCGCGCTTTGCGGTTGGCGTCCGACACGCCCCACTGGCCTTTAATCCAGCCCTGCTTTTCCAGTCGGACGAGCGCGGGATAGAGCGAGCCCATCTCCACTTGAAATACCGCCGCCGACATTTGCTTGAGCCGCTGCGACAGACCGAAACCGTGCATCGGCTCAAGCTGGAGCGCCTTTAAAATCAGCATGTCGAGCGTACCCTGCAATAATTCCGCTTTTTCTTTGTTACTCATGAGGTCTCCTTCAGATGTTCTTTATGAGAAGTGACCCGCTCCTTCAGAACGTCAACAGGAAAGAATGGGAGGGAACTCGTTCAAACTGATTTGTCATTCTGAGCAAAACGAAGAATCCATGACAGCGAACAGGATGCTACGAGCGTGGATTCTACGCTTCGCTCAGAATGACAATGCCGAGCGTGGCGGCGATTAAACACACCTCGAATTGTGTTTTCCTGCCTCTCTTCCATTCTCCGCGTCCTCTGCGAACTCCGCGTTTAAACTCTGTATTCCTCGCGTCACTTTACTCGCGAAAAGAAGTCCTCTTCTGCCGTCTCGAAACACGGGGATCGATTCCCTGAGTGGCGTGACTAGCACGGCACCTACAATGATAAAAAACGCGCTTAACCCCCTCCCCGAGCAAACATCTTTCGGTTGCGGTCTCCGAACACATCTGGTTTTCGCATTCGGAATCTGCGGCTCGCGGGGTGAGGGAACCCCGCCTACATGACGAAGGACCGACGCGCGTTTAAATTTCGATCCTTCGGTCCCTTTGCGACCTTGGTGTAAGTCTCTTTCCGTCGAAGCGCCCTCTCCACTTCACACCATCACTGCCCCACCACCGTCGGCGTCGGTGCCCGTAGGATCGAGTACGCCGGAATCATGAGCACACCGTAGCGTTGGAGAAAATCGATCCGCGCTTGCATCGCGGGCTTCTGCGACTCCGGTACGAGCGCAACGATCTTTTGCAGCGCGGTATCGTTCAATTGCAGCCATTCCGCCGAGCCCTCCTCTACCTTGAGTGACTTCGCTTTCAAATCAGCGAGCAACGTCTCGACCTCGGGTCCACGCTCCGCCGGCAATCCCAATACTTCGCTGATCAACGGTCCTTGGAATTGCGCAAACGAAGTCGGATCCGATTCGAACACCTCCGCGTCTTGAATAAATGGCCCCAGCGAAAGCACATTGATTTGGTTATCCGTCATCCGGCGTTGCGCCTCGGTCGTTTCCCGCGCGGCTGCCGTTTCAAACATCTTGCGAAAAGTCATACCCACAAACCGGCCGGAGTCCCGCACTGAACCATAAGAAAATGAGATTTCAGATTTCCTTGCATCGAGTTCCTTGGTCACCTCCCCCAGTTTGGTCTCCAGCGTTTCATTTTGTTTAGCCAACTCAGCTGGCGTGGACGTAGCCACGCCGGGAGTATCGGCGGACGTGTTTTTGCCCGGACTACCCGCCGCTTTTTCGTTCAACGTCGTTATAGCCCCGGGCGTCGGCGGAGGATAGGCCACCTTCCCTCCCAACAACCCGAAAATAAACGCCCCTTCCGCGAGGCAGAGCGCAGAAAGGCAGGCGATGGTAGTGCGGGATTTCATCGCCGCGACTGTGTAGGCATACCCTGCTCCGGATCAACCCTTCAAAATGTGAATGCCCCGACAAATTTTCTCACACCGAGGCCGCAAAGGAAACGAAGACCGGCGTTGCGCGATTCCTGCCAAAGGATGCTCAGAGGTCACGGATCGCAGCTCCAAGCCAACGCGGGAAAGGCCGGGCACGATAACTGACAACGCCCCGCTCTGCCGTCAGTACGAGACGAAACGGACGCGCGCTGACACTATTATCGAATACGCGCACCTCGGTCGCGAAGGGCAAAGCCACCGAGAGATTTTTTAAGGATTGTTCGTAGCGACGCTGCAGGCGATCAGGAGGCACGTCGTGGCCGCCCGCTTGGGTTCGCTGCCAGACACGGGCTGCGGAAAGGGCGGGACTGGCAAGACCGATGAAATAGATTGTCACCTGATAGCCCACGTCCGTCGCATCGCGAAGAAACTGCAGCTTTGCCCCGGCAGGATCGGAGAAGACCGTCTCGGTTATAAATGATTTTCCGGCCAGCAGGAGTTCATTGCGCAGATGATCCGCGACCGCCGCCGCCTCCTCATTTGAAATACCCAAGGTCCCGGTGATTCGGTCGGCATTCACAAAATCCAAAGCCGCATTCTGGAGAAAGGCTTCATAAAAGGTGGATTTACCCGCGCCGTTGGGTCCAGCCAAGAAAATCAAACGGGGAGTCATTTCCGGCGTCG